>CADCPN010000001.1 GCA_902803375.1 uncultured Erysipelotrichaceae bacterium
GTTAACGACTGGAACTTCAAAACTCATCCAGCGTCGAATTATCGGTCATCATGGTAAGCAGGTCGTATCCATCGGCAATGACTTCATCGATATCTCGATACTCCTTGCCAGCTTGGTCTTCCGAGTAAAACCAAATCATTCCGGTGTTTCTCCTCAGGAGCAAGGAATATTCCTTCCCTTCGTAAGCCCACTGGTACTCATGCCCTTTGTTCAGGTTTTGGATTAATTCTTCTTTAGACATTGATTGAATCTCCTCCTCTATAGTCGATGTGGACTGAATTCGGGTTCCCTTTGTCCGGCTTCCGATGCAAGCCGTCAGAGCGGTTCACCTCGTTCACCGGATGCCTAATCTCCGAATTAGGGACTTTTGATCCGTGGTTGTAATCGACTCCGGCCTGCAAGGACAATGATTCTTCCGCCGCCACGTCGTCCAACATTCGGTCCGAGAGGGCTTTCAGTTCTTTTGAGTCCATAGGCAAAGGCATCTCCTTGTCCAGCCGAAAAGGTCTGGGTTGAGGGGTTTGTTTTGGCGTCGAGAATTATAGCATCCGCGATGGAACAGGGGACGCTTATCAGTCGTTTGTTAAAACAGAGCGCAAAAAACCAATTTTTTGGAATATTCTCAATCCTAGAAAGTGGTTTTCGTAAAGATTTCCAGTAATTTTTTGTTTTTTGTTTTATTCACGGATACCCTTCATTCATTGTTCATGATGTATTCGGCCTCCCTGACGACATCATCTATCGCCTGGTTCTGGTATTTGTGGGCCAAATCCACGCTTAACTTTATAGCGAAAAAAGGAACGACGTGTCCATTCCGTCGTTCCTTTTCACATTAGGAGGCTCTATATAACGACTTTTTATTTTTTCTCGTCGATATAGATGTGGTAGGGGGTGCCGTTTACGAAGATCGGCGTGAGTTCGGCCTGGATGAGGGGGCGCGCGTAGTCGAGGAAGGGCTTTCTCATCTGGGTGTGGTTATCATTCATCCATTCAAGGGGTACCTTCTTTTCCAGGTTGGCGACCTCCGAGATTGGGTGGAGTTCGGTAGTGCATTGGTAGGGTGCGTTGGAGATGCGCTTTAGGGTGACGACCTTGCCGGATTGCCCTTCGAAGGCGGCCTTGGCGGCGGCGCCACCGACCTGATAGGCTTCGGTGATGTCGGTTCTAGAAGCCATGTGGCCAGCGCAGCGTTGAAGCGTGGATAGCTCAATGGCTCTGGTTTTGGTCTTAAGGTTACGGGCAATGACGTTGCAGAGGTATCTGGCGGTGCCGGTAAGCTGCATATGGCCAAAGGCGTCCACCGATCTTGCGTCGTCGCTAAGTTCGCAGACGTATCTGCCATCTTCCAGCTTCACGCCTTCGCTGACGGCGATGACGATGCTTTCTTTCTTCTCCTGAAGCTTTCTGACCTTCTCGACGAATCTATCGACATTAAAGGGGACCTCAGGGAGGCAAATCATATCCACGCCTTCGCAATCCTCGCCTTTTGCTAGGCTTGCGGCAGCGGTGAGCCAGCCGGCGTTGCGGCCCATGATCTCGATGATCGTGACGTATTTGACGCCATATACGCAGGCATCGCGGACGATTTCCTTAGTAACGCAGGCGATGTATTTGGCGGCGCTGCCATAGCCTGGGGTATGGTCGGTGATCTCGAGGTCGTTATCGATGGTCTTAGGAACGCCGATGAAGCGGATGTCGCTGCCATGGGCCTGACCATAGATGGCTAGTTTGTTGATGGTATCCATGGAATCGTTGCCGCCGATATAAAAGAAGTAGCCAACCTCAAGCATTTCTAGCTCGCGCATGATCTTTTCGTAGATGACGCTGCCTTTGGGATCATCAAGCTCTGGGAGCTTATAACGGCAGGAGCCAAGGAAAGAGGAGGGGGTTCTTTTCAAGGATTCGATATCAAGTGCAGTCTTTAGATGCTCTCCAAGATCGATGTATCTTCCTTCAAGGAATCCCTGGATGCCGTTACGCATGCCATAGACGTGCTTGGCATCTCTTTCTTTACAGGATTCGTAGACGCCTGCAAGGCTGGAATTGATGACGGAGGTGGGTCCTCCGGACTGACCGACAATCGCATTCTTCATAGTGATTTCCTCCAATAAAGACAAAGCGGATCAAATCGAAATAAATACTTGTATACAAGATAACCTGACCTCTTGGTTTTTGCAATATCGGACTCACGCATTTGTTGTGTTCGCACAAAAGTAGAAGTGGCAAAACGCAGGCGTGTTCAGGGACGAAATTCCTGCAAACGTCTTATGGCTTGTTCAGTTTATTTTTATAAATAAAGAGAAGGAAAACATTTATCCATAAGCGTCTTTACCGAAATAACGAAACAAATGCACACAAGATTGTTCATTTATATGTAAGCGCTTCCATTAACGGAATTTTAGTAATATACTCTAGTGTATGAAAGGAGGATCGATTGATCCTATGAATGAAAAAGTAAAACGCTTTTTCAAGAATCCCCTCGGTCTTGGTGCGTGCGCATTGCTCGGTGCGATTGTCATGAGCTTTGGCGCTACTCTGGTCAAGACGGCGGGATTCAGCGTCTCCGTTACTAGCGGAGTCGCCGACATGGATGCTTATTACGATAAGACCTATGGCGAAAGCACTAGTAAACCCTTCCGCGTGTCCACGGTTGGGGATGTGAAGGCCAAACTCTCCTATGACCTTTACGTTCCAAAGGGAGTCGACAAAGACCACCCTGCTCCAGCCGTTGCGCTGACTCACGGCTACCTAAACAGCAAGGAGTTCGAGGACCTTGCCGCGATTGAGCTGGCAAGACGTGGCTATGTCGTCTTGGAATACGACCAGTATGACCATGGCGATTCCACTTGGAATACCCCCTCTGCCTTCAATTTCTATGTCTGGAGCGCTTATGATGCCGCGGAATACCTATCTTCCCTAGACATCGTTCTCCATTCCCCGGATGGCGCCGCCATGGTTGGCGTCTCCGGCCACTCCATGGGCGGCTTCTCTTCTGAGCTTGCCGTTGCCTGGGACCAGCTAAACATCGATATGGGCGTCTATACCGCCCCGAAGATCACCGCCGTCTTGGCTCAAGGCGCTGACTTCCGCTATAACGATGGTTATGTCAAAGCTTATTCTGGCGGAGCCTACGCCAACAATATGGCAACCTATAAGAACAGAACCGCCGGCGCTTTGACGGGAGAATATGACGAATTCTTCTTCGATAACTCCGGCAAGAAAGCCGGCACCGTCCGTGAAAAGGACTATGCCTCCGATTCTGTTGGCTATGCCCTCCTTGGCTTAACCAAAGCCGGCGAATCCAACAAGTGGTATCAAGTTGATTCCGCCACTGGCTTAGCCCTAGACGCAGAAAAGACCGATCTCGCCGAAGACTATGGCGAGCGCATCATCTACAAGGTCAAAGGCGACCATCCGTATAACACCTGGTCTCCGGAAGCCTCTAAGCATATCGTTAATTTCTTCAATCACGCCTTCGAGCATCAAACCGCGATGCATGGGGTCGCTAATCCGATCGTCGCCAAAGATGGCTCTGCCCAGATTTGGTGGTTAAAGGAAGTATTCACTTGCCTTGGCATGCTCATGGTCATGGCCGCCGTCTTGTTTGGACTACTCGGCGTCACCACTCTCCCGTTTGCCAAACTTGCCAACACCGATACCGCCCTTCTTCCGCAACCGGAGAAAGCAACCGGTGCTAGAAAGGCCCTAGGAGTCGTCCTCAGCGCATTCTCCATTGTGCTAAGCGCCTTCCTCATCCCTGCCCTCATGGCCCCGACCGCCGCTAGCAGCGCTACCCAGATCGCCTTGCTGAAGACGATTCTGGATGTCGTCATGTATTCCTTCCTTGGGATCGGGCTCATCTTTGGGATCCTCGGCATCGTCTTCCACGCCAAAGGAGATGAGGAACTCTCCAAAAAATTCTCACGTTCTCTTCTCGGCGGCATCCTTGTTTCCCTTATCGCCTTCGCCACTAAGTGGCTTGTCACCGACGGCACTGCCTATGTCCTAAGCGGAACCAACCGTTATTTCAACGCCCCAAGCGTCAACACCATCGCCTTCTGGGCCATCGCCTCTGGCTTGCTAGCCCTTATCTTCACCCTTATCTCTCACTTCTTCGTCAACCCTGGCCGCGATGTGAGCCATCTCGGATTAAGGGCCTCTTGGAAGTCTGTCGGCGTCGCCCTAGTCAACGCCATCGTCATCTCTGGCATCATCTGCGGCTTCGTCTGGCTCATCGCCCTTATCTTCAATACCGATTTCCGCGTTTACACCTATGCGATCAAGACCGTTAACGGAAATGCCTTCGTCAGCTCCCTCCGCTATCTGCCGTTCTTCTTCGTCTTCTATCTCTGCGCCGGCATCTCCGTTGCCTCCGCAACCGCGGGAAAGAAGGGCGTGAAAGCCGACCTCCTTGCCGTTGTTATTGAACTCGCCCCAGTCGCTTTGTTCCTCATCTACCAGTATGGCAAGCTGCTCGCCACCGGCGTCGCCCCCTTCCCCGATGCCGCACTCAACGGCATCCTCGCTCAGGGCTTGGTCTTCACCCTCATCGGCCTTGCCGTCTTCCAGCGTCGCTCCTTGCAGAAGACCGGCAACATCTGGACCGGCGTCTTCCTCAACACCATCTTCTTCACCTTCATCACCTGCGCCAATACCACTATTTACATGCTTAAGTAGCTAAGCGCAAAAAGGTTTAAAGGCACCGAGCAATCGGTGTCTTTTCCTTTTTTGAAGGCAAAATAAAAGCAGGCATGGCGCTATTTTCGTGCCTGCAAAGGAATCTCAAGACAGCGGTTATTCCTTGCCTTGGCCAGACTCAGTTTTCTCGGCTTTCTTCTTGGAAGATGCGCCTTTCTCCTCTTCTTTCCTCATAGAGCTTTCCATGGCCATCATCTTCGTGGTTACGAGCAACGCAATCGCCTTCACCGTCCTTTTCCTCTTCCTCACCTTCAAGAAGATGGATGCCGAGGCAAAAGGGCTTAGCGGAGAAACGGAGTGATTTAGATACATGTCCTAACGAAAGTTATTGGGCGTTTCCTTTTCCTAATAGCCCTTTCTTTTCGCTCTCCCCTTATAAAGGGGATTGGTCTATAATTGCCGCGTTATGAGCTACGAATTTAAAAACATTGAGCGGAAGTGGCGGAAATACTGGGCCGACCACGACACCTTCCACTGCGACACCCACGATTTCTCCAAGCCGAAGTACTATTGCCTCGACATGTTCCCCTACCCTTCCGGACAAGGCCTCCACGTCGGCCATCCCGAGGGCTACACCGCGACCGATATCATCTGCCGCATGAAGAGGATGCAGGGCTTCAATGTCCTCCATCCGATGGGCTGGGATGCGTTCGGATTGCCCGCTGAGCAATTCGCCATCAAGAACAACCAGCACCCTGAGCCCTTTACCCGCGCCAACATCGCAAACTTCAAAAACCAGATCCAGTCCCTGGGCTTCTCCTATGACTGGAGCAAGGAAATCGCCACCATCGATGAGGACTACTACAAGTGGACTCAGTGGATCTTCCTCCAGATGTTCAAGCATGACCTCGCTTACGTCGCCAACGTCCCGGTCAATTATTGCCCAGAGCTTGGCACCGTCCTCGCCAACGAAGAAGTTATCGATGGCAAGTCCGAGCGTGGCGGCTACCCCGTCATCCGCATGCCGATGAGACAGTGGATGCTCAAGATCACCGCCTACGCCGATAAGCTGGCCGCCGATCTCGATACCCTTGATTGGCCGAAATCCACCCTTGAGATGCAGAAGAACTGGATCGGACGCAGCGAAGGCGTCGCGATCACCTTCAAGATCGTCGGCTCCGAAGATGCCTTTGAGGTCTTCACTACCCGCGTCGATACCCTCTTCGGCTGCACTTATTGCTGCCTTGCCCCGGAGCACCCGCTCGTTGCAAAGCTCGTCACCCCAGAACAAAAAAAGGAAGTCGAAGCCTATATTAAGGCCGCCGCCTCCAAATCTGACCTAGCCCGTACCTCCCTGGAAAAGGAGAAGACTGGCGTCTATCTAGGCGTGAAGGCCATTAACCCGATCAACGGCAAGGAAATCCCGGTTTATATCGCTGACTACGTTCTCGGCTCCTATGGCTCTGGCGCCGTTATGGCCGTCCCTGCCCACGACGAAAGAGACTATGCCTTCGCCAAGAAGCATGGCCTCGAATTCATCCAGGTCCTCGAAGGCGATGTCTCGATGACCGCCTTCACTGGCGATGCCGCTCACATCAACTCCGACTTCGCCAATGGAATGAACATCGCCGATGCCAAAGTCGCCATCACCAATAAGCTCGTCGAACTCGGCGCAGGACGCAGAGTCGTCAACTATAAGCTCCGTGACTGGATCTTCTCCCGCCAGAGATACTGGGGCGAGCCGATCCCCATCGTCCAGCTTGATGACGGCACCGAATTCCCGGTCCCCGAAGATCAGCTTCCGGTCGTCCTCCCCAAGATGGATAACTACAAGCCGACCACCAATGGCAAGCCGCCGCTAAGCGCCGCTCCCTCTGAATGGCTGGACTACGTCACTCCGGATGGAAGGCATGGCACCCGCGAAACCAACACCATGCCGCAGTGGGGCGGATCCTGCTGGTATTACATCCGCTATATCGATCCGCATAACAACGATGCCCTCTGCGACAAGAAACTCCTTGATCACTGGCTGCCGGTCGATCTCTATGTCGGTGGTGCCGAACACGCCGTTCTCCACCTCCTCTATGCCCGTTTCTGGCATAAGTTCCTCTATGACATCGGCGTCGTCTCTTGCAAAGAGCCGTTCCAGAAGCTCTATCACCAGGGCATGATCCTTGGCGCCAACGGCGAGAAGATGTCCAAGTCCCGCGGCAACGTCGTCAATCCGGACGATATAGTCAGTTCCCATGGTGCCGACTCCCTCCGCCTATTTGAGATGTTCGCCGGCCCGCTAGCCGAACCCAAGCCTTGGTCCACCACCGCTCTTGATGGAAGCTTCCGCTTCATCCAGCGCGTCTTCCGACTCGTTGATGACGATGCCTTCAAATCCAAGATCTCCATTGAGAACTCTAAGGAACTCGATTATTCCTATAACTTCCTCGTCAAGAAGGTCTCCGAGGATTTCGAGTCCCTCAGCTTCAACACCGCCATCGCGGCCATGATGGTCTTCATCAATGACTGCTATAAGGCCAATAGCCTCTACCGGCCTTATGTTGAGGGCTTCGTGAAGATGTTCTCCTGCGTCTGCCCGTTCGTCGGCGAAGAGATGTGGGAATTGCTCGGGCACAAAGCTTCCATCGCCTACGCTGAATGGCCAAAGTGCGATGCAACCAAACTCGTCAAAGACGAGATCAAGATGGCCGTCTCCGTCAATGGCAAGACCCGTGATGTCATGGATTTCTCCAAAGACGTCACCGAAGAAGAAGCAGTTGCCGCCGCCAAAGCTAACCCGAAGGTCGCCTCCTTCCTTGAAGGAAAGACCATTAAGAAGGTTATCTTCGTCAAAGGCCGCATCCTCAACATCGTCGTTGCCTAATATCCTTTATGCAAGATAGACCGCTCGCAAGGGCGGTCTTTCTTATAATCAAACGCCTATGCCCTGAATTGAGATGGTTATCGAAAGAAAGACTGCGATAAAAGGAAACCAAATTGCTTTGCCTAGGCTTTCTACTTCGCAATCGATGGGATCGAATAACGTTAATCCTATCTATCTAAGCCTGGCAAAGCCCCTATTCTAGCCAGGCGTTTTATTTCGCCTGATGCGCGCATACGCATAAATTAATGTGTATACAAGTATGGCGTTTCTGCGAGAAAGGTGTATCTTAGTGTCGCTCGATACCCCTTTTAGGAGGGGATTGAAGCACGGAGGCAAAATAATGCTAATAGCCGTCGACGTAGGCAACACCTTAACCGACATCGGTTTCTATGATGGTGATGACCTGCGCTTCGTCTTCAAGACGAAAAGCGACCCCTCTCGCAGCTATGACGAGTGTCAGGCGTCGCTAGAACTCTTTCTTCGTAGCAGGGAATTGGACCCCAAAGAAGTAGATGGGGCGATTCTGTGTTCCGTTGTTCCAAGCCTAGAGAAGATTTGGAGCAAGCTTCTACTTACGGTCTTCGAGGTTCGTCCTCTGCTTGTTGGCCCAAAGCTTAAGACCGGCCTACCCATCAAGACGGATAACCCCAAGGAAGTCGGCGCGGACCTCATCGCCGATGCCGTTGGCGCCAAAAAGAAATACGGCAGCAACGTCATCATCGCGGATTTAGGCACCGCCACCAAGCTCATCCTTCTTAATTCCAAAGGGGAATTTGAAGGCTGCTGCATCGGCATTGGCCTCTCTATTGGCCTCGATGCCTTGGTCAAGCGCACCGCCGCTCTCCCTGAAGTCAATCTAAACGTCCCGAAACATGTCATTGGCAAAAACACCAGCGACTCGATGAATAGCGCCCTCACCTATGGCAGCGCTGCCCAGATTCAAGGCTTAGCAAAGATGATCGAGAAAGAAGCCGGCGTCCCCTGTAAGAGGATCCTCACCGGCGGATATAGCCATTTCATCGCAAGGCTGCTCCCGGATTGGGAGTATGACGAAAATCTCCTTTTTATTGGCTTAAAGGATATTTTCGACCGCAATAGGAAGTAATAAAAATGGATAAAGATAATATTTTGGCCATCGTTGGCCTTGTTTTGATCGTCGTTTTGTCAATTCTTTCCGCTAGGCTATTGCAGAGGTTCTTCGGCAAGAAGAAGGAGAAAACCTCCACCGACCTCATTCATCAGATGGTCGCCGATGCCTTTATCATCGCCATCGAAATGGTCATGATCTTCGTTCCGAACATGGCCTTCATCGGCGTCGGACCCTTCTCCTTTACCCTCCTTCATCTCCCCGTGTTGCTCGGCGCGGCTTTGTTTGGCGCTAGACGCGGCGCCATCTATGGCCTCGTCTTCGGCCTCGGGTCTTGGTTTAAGGCCCTTACTGGCGCCAATAATGCCTTTGACCTCGTCTTTCAGAAGATTTGGGTCTCCGTCCCGCCGAGACTGCTATTCGGAGTTATCGCCGGCCTTTCCTTTTCCTTATTAAGGAAACTATCCAAAGGGAAGGTCAATGGCGTATACTTAGGCCTGGTTGCGGCAGCAGCCACTTGCGTCCACACCGTTTTGGTTTTCGCTGATTTGATACTCAGCACGGATTGGATTTGGAACTGGCTCACTACGAGTGAAGCCGAATTGGCCGGAGGCAAGATCGCCATCGCCGGATTCTTGGCATTGGGCATGGCTGGAGAAGCCACCCTTGGCGCGATCCTCACCCCGACCCTCTACAAAACGCTTACGAAGGCCATCCCTTCGCTTCGCAAACTCGACGCAGAGAAGACCGCCGCCCAGCCTGTGATTAGAGAAGAAATAGAGAAAGAGAATGCCTAATTTCAAAAAACTAGCAAAGAACTACGAAGAACTTGCTGTTAAGGCTCTTCAGGAATTCGTCAGAAAGAAATCTGTCTACGACGAATCCACCATCGCCGAAGGCGCCCCCTATGGCGCTGGCGTGAAGTCCGCGTTGGACTTTGTTGCCGCTATTGGAAAAGAGTATGGCTTCCATGTCGACACCTGCGATGGCTATGCCACCGAACTTAGCTTTGGCAACGGCAATGGCCCCCTTGTCGGCGTCTATGCCCACGCCGACGTCGTCCCGGTCTCCGGCACTTGGAAGGAAGAACCCTTCTCCGGCAAGATCGTCAAAGACGCCAAAGGCAAGGAGATGATGATCTCCCGTGGCAGCAGCGATGACAAAGGACCGCTCATCGCCGCGCTTATGGCTATAAAGCTTCTTAAGGATCAAGGGATGCTCGACGATTCCTTCCGCGTCCGCCTCGTTGCGGGCGGAGACGAAGAACGCGGCTCCTCTTGCCTTGAGCATTATTTCCACGCCATGAAGAAGGCCCCGTCTGACTATGGTTTCACCCCAGACGCCGATTTCCCCCTTATCTACGCCGAAAAGGGAATCTACCACGGCTCCCTCAATAAGGTCATCGACCTCAAGCCGATCATCGCCATCGATGGCGGCGTCGTCTCCAACGCCGTCTGCGACAGGATGCTCGTCACCCTCCCCATGGATAAGAAGTTCATCCTTGCCAACAAAGAGAACAAGAACATCGAAATCACCTCTTTGGGCGAAGTCATGCTCGTCGCCTTCAAGGGCAAGACCTCCCATGGCTCGATGCCGGAAAAAGGCGAATCCGCCGCGATCTTTGGCTTCAAAGTCCTCAGCGAATTCTACAAGATCCCGTTCCTTGATAACCTAGCCAAGGTCCTCGCCAACCCCTTTGGCGAAGGGTTTGGCGGCAACGAGACTTCCAAAGAGCTCGGCGCCAACACCTATAACTACGGCATCGTCAAATACGAGAACCGCAAGAATAGCTTCTACCTCTCCCTCGACTTCCGCTTTGGCGAAGAGGCCCATCCGGATGAGTGCGTGCAGAAGCTAGCCAAAGCCGCTGATGTCGAAGTCAAGGTCAGCAGCAAAGCCGAACTCCTCTTCATGCCGAAGAAGTCCCCGCTCGTCGCCACCCTTATGAAGTCCTATAAGCATATGACCCATAGGCTCTTCGATAAGCCGGCAGCCATCGGGGGCGGCACCTATGCCAAGGAAGCCAAGAACTGCGTCGCCTATGGCGGCGTCTTCCCCTCCCGCCCTGGCGATATCCACTCCCCCAACGAATACATCTATCTCGATGACCTCAAGCATAGCATCGCCATCTATGCCGATGCCATCTATTCTCTAGGGCATATCAAGAAATGAGGGCTCGCCATAAGAAATGGGTGACTCCCTTCTTGGAAGAGCACCCCGATATCGCTTTAACCAAGGTTATTCCTACCGACGGCTTCTTCCAGTCCGAAAAGCTCTATCTTGAAATCGGAATCGGCAAAGGCGACTTCATCCTCAACATGGCCGCCAAGCGTCCTGGCAACTACCTAGGCCTAGAACGCGACAACAACGTCACGGGCATCGCCGTCAAGAAGCTTCTTGAAGAGGGCACCCCAAACGTCAAAGTGCGAGAAGGCGACTTCGATGACATCGCCGAGGAGATGAAAGGGCTTAAGTTCGACATCATCTTCCTCAACTTCTCCGACCCCTGGCCGAAGAAAAGGCACGGCAAACGCCGTCTTACCTACGCGCCGCGCCTAGAGAAGATCGCCTCCTTCCTCAAAGAGGATGGCGAGATCCGCATCAAGACCGATAACCTCGGCCTCTACGAGTTCACCCTCGAGCAGGCTGAGATATTGAAGCTGCACAAAGTCTTCGACACCACCGACTACCAGTTCGATGACTCCGATGACGCGATGAGCGAATATGAACGCAATTTCCGTGAGAAGGGGCAACGCATCTATCGCCTCGTCTATAAGAAATAGGAGGAGCTTACCATGAGCGCGCTATTCTATAACTACAAGACCAACGGAGACATCCTCTTCCTCGTCAATGAGCCAGAGTCTTATCCGGATAAGGCCGTCACCAAAGGCGACGTCGTCGCCCTCTATAAGGGAGAGACCCTCGTCGGCGTCAACTTCCTTAACATCGGCAAAGTCTGCAAGATTCACGCCGACGGACTCATCGTTCCTGTCGATGACAAGCTAGTCGATGTCGTCAATTGCCTCCTTGAAGGCGCTATGCTAGCTAAGCTAGATTACTTCGCCTCCTCCGGCTACAAGGTTGGCAAAGTCACTAAGATCGAAGAGCACCCCCTCGACGAGAAGAAGAGGATACTTACCCTAGATCTTGGCGGTTTATCCATCTCCACCGTCACCCGTTATTCTAACTTCTCCGTAGGCGATAACCTCGTGCTCGTCACCGACGGCACCATCAAGTTCGATGGCACGAAGTTCACTAAGCGACTTGAGAGGAACATCCCCATCGAGGCCGAAGTCTGCAGCGGCAACGACCTCAAAGTGAATGATGACTTCAAGTCCGCCTTTCTAGCCAATGACCTAGAAGCGGGAGATGATTTCTTCCTTCGCTAAGAGGGATAGGAAAAGGTTTTCAATAGACCCCTCGAAAAAGGGGCCTTTTGTTTTTCTTCGATGCCATCGAACTATTTGTAAGCGCTTCCAACAAAAATGCACAGATTATGAAACAATGAAAATCAAAAGTATGAAATTTTTTTCATCGTTTTAATGTATGCAACCAATAACGAGATTTCATCGAATGAAAATAAAACGTTTCTTCCAACTGCATAAAATGAAAATCTTTTCATTGTTTCTTGAATTCGTAAACTTATAATATTTCTGTACGGTTATAGAAAGGAATAGGGAAATTTCTATGAACAATGAAAAAGATCGCGTGACGATATATCAGGTTGCCAAAGCAGCCGGCGTTTCGCTAGCCACGGTTAGCCGCGTCATCAATAAGCAGGGGAGCGTCACCCCCGCCACCAGGAAGAAAGTCGAGGACACCATCGCCTCCTTGGGTTATCGCCCTTCCGGATTAGCCCAGGCGCTGGCCACCAATAGGACCACCAATATCGGCGTCGTTATCCCAAGCGCTAATTACGTCTATATCGCAAACTTCCTTAACGGCATCACTGACGTCGCGAAGGAGAAGGGCTATTCCCTAACGCTTTTCTCCACCTCCCACTCTCGAGAGGAAGCACTCCAGATGATCGAGAAAGTCATCTCGAGCCATGTCGATGGCGCCATCATCTTTGATGACCAGCTCGACTCCGAAGATATCTCCCATATCGCCTCCTATAACGTCCCGGCCGTCGTTATCGACCAGAAGGTCTCCGGCGAGAAAGTCGCCAATGTCCTCTTCAACTACGACGCCATCTTGGACCAGACCATCAAGAGATACTATTCCCGCCGCGGCGATAAGAAGATGAGCTTCCTCCACGTCCATAACGCAGGCCGCCTCTTGGCCCACGCCGAGAAGAAGTTCATCAAAGCCCATGAAGAGATGGGCAAGGATTACGCCATCATCAACTGCGATGATTCCTATACCCGCACCTACAATTACTTCTGCGAGTACTTCAAGACCAACCGCAAAGGCTTCTTCATCGCCTATCGCGATTCCATCGCCGCCGCCGTCCTTAACGCCGCCACCGACTCCGGGCTCAATGTCCCGAAGGATGTCGAGGTCATGTCGCTAGTCGGCACCAAGTATGCCCACATCGTCCGCCCGACCCTCACCACCTTCAGCATCGATATGAACGAAGTTGGCAAGCGCGCCATGTACATGCTTACCGACCTCCTCAACCATTCCCTTGTTGAGAAAACCGCCAAATTCGACGCGGAGCTCGTCCGCGGCGGATCCACGATCGATAGGTCTGGCAGCGATCCGGATTATCGCTAATCACAAAAGGAACTACGGCAAAGCGACGATTCGCCTTGCCGTTTTTATTGTCAATTCTAGGGCAAAAAGGTATGGGCGAAAGAAAGCCAATTCCCTTGAAACTATTCGCCTTTCCCCTATCATCTACGTAATAGAAAGGATAAGGAGGAACTTAAATGAACCGTTATTGCGAAGCCATGGCTGAGAAAAGAAGAGCCTTAGGCTATTCCCAGTCTGATTTTGCCGACTACCTCCATTATTCCGTCCAGACCATCGCCAAGTATGAAAGAGGGCTCTCCGAAATGGATGTCTCCTCCCTCATCTATGCCTCTAGATTCCTGCAGGTCGACATCGATTCCTTCCTCAAAGGAGAAGATGCCAAGCATAACGACCTCGCCGATACCCATGGCTTCGACCCGGATATGTTCACCCGCAACCTCGTGACCGTCCGCCTCGCCAGGAGGATGAACCAGAATAAGCTCTCCAAGCTCTGCGGCTGCAGCGCTAGAAGCATCAAGAATTATGAAGGGGGAAAATCCCTTCCTTCCCTCACCGTCTTCTCTTCGATGCTAGAGGCCCTAAATGTCTCCGCAGCGGATTTCCTATTCGAAGATCTGAGCACCAGGGCTGAGTTCATCGTCACCGCGAAGAACAAGAAGGCCTGGGTTGCCGGCATCACCCTCGCCTCCTTTGGCGTGTTTGCCGCCACTCTCGGAGTTGGCACCCGCCTTTCTCAGCTTCGCTCAGCGGAAGATGATTCCCGCATCTATGCCACCCCTGGCATCGCGGCGGTCGTCGCGGATGAGCCAAGCAAGAAGAACGAAGGCTATAAGGCCACCGAATCCGAATCCAAAGAGGATTCCGTTGCTGTTTCCGAATCTGATATGCAGAAGTAGTCCAAGGGCTATCGAGAATGTCTCAATAGCTCTTTTCTTATGCCTAGAAGGCAATAAAAAACCGCCGAAAAGCTTCGGCGGTCAATTTCCTAATTAATGGTTAGATTAATTACTTAGCGGCCTTGAGGGCGTTGACAAGGAGCTGAGCGTAGGAGGTGGAGTTTTCTTTGGTGGTGTTGAGATCGGTCCAGGTAGCGCCGGTGTTGGTGTCGCCGACATACCAGTTCTTGAGGTCATCGCCTTCGGTCTTCTTGGCAGCCTTGAGAAGGTCTTCGCCGAGGGATTTGAAAGCTTCGACGGTGGCGTTGCGGTTCTTCTTCCAATCGAACTTGGCTCCACCATAGCCGTTCTCATCTTTGGAGAGAGCGGCGTGGGTCATGATGTCTTTCTTGGCGGCACCAGCGATGGTGACGGAGACTTCGTTGGCGGCAACAGCGGCGGCATAGGCCTTGCAGGCTTCTTCGGACTGGAAGAAGGCAACCATGGTGGTGGTTCCGGAGAGGTAGGTCTTCTGCTCAGCGTTAAAGGTTAGGGTGTAGGAGCCAAACTTGACTTCCTTGTAGAAGTTCTTGGTCGAGGTTTCGCCATGGGAGGTGACTTCGACGGCGACGGTGTCATCGGAGGCTGCTTCAGGGGTGATATAGGTCGGGAGGCAGTATTCCATTAAGGTAGCATCGGTGATCTTGTCACCTTCAACCTTAACGGTGGCAGCGCCGACATAACCAGCGCCGTGGACCAATCCATAGGCTTCGCCATTCTTAACGGTAGCCTTGTTGCCACAGGAAGCGAGCATGCCGAGGGAAGCGGCAGCGAGAACGATAACGGATTTTTTCATTGTAACTAAATTTTCCTTTCAATGTTCAAATCGGTTTTTCGTCCTATCTTTACGATTAGGACACATCAATGATACTTAAATATCGACAGCAGTAACAATATAGTGAATGATTTACCGATTTGAAATAAATAACCTTTGATTTTAGTCCCTTTCTTTAAAAATAGATAAACGAAAATTTATCGAAATTAACATTTTCAATACCGATTAATAAAAAAGTAAAGTTTTTGGCCATTGGAAGCGAAAAATTGGCTATTTTTCGAAAAAAGTCAAATTAACTTCGAAATCCATAGAATTAGGCTTTCTTTCAATCGCGTATCTTGCCTAAGACTTTTCCTATTGTTTTCCCTATGTTCAGAAAAACTATTTTAGCGTTTTATTATCATTTAGCCTGTTCGTTTCTCTTCTAGCTCTGCAAGAAGGGGAGGCCTTTGCCTTCCTTATTCTCCCTATAGATACGTCTTTGGCTGTTATCCTTGCCTTAAGCTAAGCATCCAAAAATGAAGGCTTCTCCCCTTTTTACTAGTAAAAAGAGTTCAAACGGGTAAGATATACAATGCACTAAGGAGACGAAATTAGACTATATGGCTAACTTCATTGATGATTTGAATTATCGCAACCTCATTGAGCAGTACTCCAACGAGGAAGCGGTTAAGAAGCTTTTGGAAGGCAAGCAGACCGTTTATTGCGGCTTCGACCCCTCCGCCGGATCTATGCATTTAGGCAACTACGTTATGATTTCTTTGCTAAAGAGATTCCAGCTTGCTGGACATCGCGTCGTCGCGGTCGTCGGCGGGGCAACCGGCATGATCGGCGATCCTTCTGGCAAAAGCAAGGAACGCAACCTTCAGACCAAGGAGACCCTTGCCGCCAACACCGCCTCCATCAAGGCGCAGCTAGAGAAGTATATCGACCTAAGCGATCCGGAGAAGGGCATGATCGTCAACAACTACGATTGGCTAGGCTCCATGTCGACGATCGACTTCCTCCGCGACTATGGCAAGTATTTCTCCATCAACTACATGCTCTCCAAGGAAATCGTAAAGTCCCGTCTTGAGGCCGGCATCTCCTTTACGGAGTTTGCCTATCAGATCCTCCAGTCCATCGACTTCTATCACCTCCACCACGAATATGGCGTCAACATGCAGCTGGGCGGCAATGACCAGTGGGGCAACCTCACCTCCGGATTAGAGCTCATCCGAAAGATCGATGGCCAGGATGAAGAAGTAGAATGCATGACCGCGAAGCTTCTCTTACGCTCTGACGGCAAGAAGTTTGGCAAATCCGAGAAGGGCGCCCTCTTCCTCGATGCCAAGCTCACCTCCCCCTACGCCCTCTACCAGTATTTCATGAATGTCACCGATGAGGATGCCATCCGCTTCCTCAAGGTCTTCTCTTTCCTCCCGAAGGAAGAGATTGAAGACATCGCCCGTGAGCATTTCGCCAACCCGGGCGCCCGCATCGGCCAGAAGAAGGTCGCTTACGAAGTCACTAAGGACATCCATGGCAAAGAAGCGGCAGAAGAAGCGATCGCCATGACCGCCGCCCTCTTCTCTGGCAACGTGCAGGACCTCAAGGAAAATGAGATCGAGGAAGTCTTCTCCGATATGAAGAAGGCCGTGAAGCCAGGCATGAACATCCTCGACTTGCTCGTCGCCGTCGGCGAGGCTAGTTCCAAGTCTCAGGCCAAGCGCGACGTCCAGGGCAATTCCATTTCCATCAACGGCGTCAAAGTCACTGATATCGCCAAGGTCATCAATGCCGAAGACGCGATGTATGGCAAATACGTCATCGTCCGCCGCGGCAAGAAGAACTACTATCTTGGCTCCTTCTGATTAACCTTAAGCAATAAAAGGCAGTCTTCGCTGGCTGCCTTTTATTGTCTGAGCGGATGCGCATGCATCCAGCGAGTGAAAACTCCCCGATTGTCGGGGAGTTCGGTGAAACTTTCAGTTTTGCCAAGAA
>CADCPN010000002.1 GCA_902803375.1 uncultured Erysipelotrichaceae bacterium
AATGGATGCCTCCGGTTAAGTTTAGGGAAGCATCCATGTTGGCCTTATGATATAATCCAATTAACTTGTCCAGGAAACTGGGTACATATCAGCCGTTTAACGGACACGCAGTCTTTTATTTACTTGTGGTTCTCGACGAACTTCTCAATGGCGAGAAGGGTCTCATCCGAGATGACGTGCTCAATCTGACAGCAGTCAGATTCGGCGATGGCTTCTTCGACATTGATGGAGATGAGAAATTCCTTTAGGACCTCATGGCGATGAAGGACTTCTTCCGCCAGCTTGCGACCGGCTTCGGTGAGTTTCATATCGCCATAGTCTTTGCGGGTAATGAGTCCGCGGTCGATAAGTTCATGGCCCATCTGGTGGACGGCCGGTTTGGAGATATTGAGCTTCTTGGCCACGCGAGTGGTCTCGAGGGGTTCTCCATCTCTTTCTAGCATTAGCAGGGTCTCGACAAAATCTTCCTGCGCTTTGGTGTAATTTCTTGGCATATGTAACATTTTAAGCAAAGTAATTTTCATTACAATCAAAAGGCTTCGTTAATGATTTCCTTATCGGTAAATTGGGGGGGTTACTCCCCTACCGAAAAAGGGTAGAATAGCCCAGCAATGAAAAAGCTAATCTTAGTCTCTGGCCCCGCCGCCATCGGAAAATCCACCTGGAGCAAAGCCTACATGGTCTCCCATCCGGACGAGAAAGTCGAAATTATCGCCGCCGATGAAGTTAGAAAAGAAATGTATGGCAGTTACCACTCCTTCCCGCCTAACGGCAACATGATGATCATCTATGAGAAGATGATCGAAATCGCCTCTGACTACGCGAAAAACAACGAATCCGTCACCGTCATCTTCGACACCACGATGCTCTACGATGAAAGGCGACTATTCTTCCGCCGCCACCTAAGCATGTTCGATGACTATAGCCTCGTCTGCCTCAAGCTTCACGACTACTCCCTCTGCCTCAAGCGCAACAAGATGCGCCCCGAGGAGAAATGGGTTCCGGAGAACATCATTATCGATATGGCTAAGCACTACGCCGATCCTAGCGACGAGACCAAAGCCCACTTCGACCATTTCTACGAAATCTACGTCGACTAATAGAAAAGCACCACACGGGTGCTTTCTTTTTGCTTTGCTTACCTATTAGGCCTGTGAGACGTCTTCCTTTTTCGGGGCCTTGTATAGGATGAACTTACGGGTCACGTAATTGAAAATCGTGGAGAAGGCGGTCTTGAGGACGAACACGATGGTGAAGGCCCAGAAGGTGGCGATATCCGCGCCGAATAGCGTGGAGAAGTTAACGTTAAGGATGTTGACGTTGATGCTGGTCCATTCAAGGCAGATCATGTAACCAAGGAAGCCAATGATGGAGGCGCCAACTAAGCCCAAGAAGGCATAAAGGGTGAATAATCCCGCGCCTTTGAGGGACTTAGCCTGCTTCTCGTCCGCCACGTTGCGAAAGGCCCAGACCGCGTTAAGCGACCAGGTAGCCGGAGTGGCGACGAGGAAGCCGATTAGGCCAACGACGAACGTGACGAAGAAGGCGGCGATGTGATTGGATTGGTTTGCGCTCACCCAGCCATGGAGCAAGGAAGTGACCCAGACCTCAACGACATAGTCGATGAGGGTGCCGTAAACGCCAACGGCAAGGTAACGGAGCAGTTCTAGCCAAAAAGAGGTGTCTGCCTTAGACTTAGAAATTGTCGGCATAAAAGGAAATGATTACTCCTTAGCGGATTTTGCTGCGGGTTTAGCAGGCTTGCTGGCTTTAACAACAGACTTTTGAACCTGCCCTTTGCTCTTGCCCTTAGAAGCATGAACCTGGAGGGTGGCGCCCTGGTTCTCTGCCATTTTCACGCAGTATTCCTCTGCTTCTTTCTTGGTCGCGAATAGCTTGATAACCTTGTCAGATCCCTTGATGAAAACCTGCCACTTGTTGTCGCTTGCGCGCTTGCTAACATGATAAACCTTAGTCGCCATTGTATTTTGACTCCTTATTTATTAGTTATTCTAACAAGAAGTTAGTTTTCTTCCACAACAAGGAAATACCCGACGTTCAGAAATGGCGGTATTTCAAGCATTGTTTATCTCAAGAAGAAAAATGTATGGGCTTGAAGGCGATTGCGTCCTCGATTCCCCTATTAGGCGTCTATAATAGCGCCATGCGACGCGGAATCGTTTTTCTCAATGGATATAAGCTTATCCCTAGCCTCGATAATAGCGCGACTAGACTCACCAAGGAGTTTGCTTCTTTAGGCGTGGAGCTCGTCCGCGAATATTCCACATCCTTTCACGGATACATCGATGAAAACGGCATGCTTACCTCTAAGCCTTATGATGCGGACTTCATCATCTATCTCGATAAGGATAAGTACATATCCTCCATGCTTGAGAAGATGGGCTACCGCCTTTTTAACTCCAGCCATTCAATCGAAGTCTGCGACGACAAGATGCTCACCCACCTTGTTCTCGCCAGCAGCGGCATCAAGATGCCTAAAACCCTGTCTGGCCCCCTTAACTATTCCGGAAAGGCCAATGACGTGTATGTAGATACGGTCCTGGAGGAATTGGGTTTGCCCGTTGTGGTCAAAGCCAATTTCGGATCCATGGGTGCCGGCGTTTATCTTGCAAGCAGTAAAGAGGAGCTCATATCTCTTGAAACCAAGCTTAACGATAAGCCCAGGCTTTATCAGCAGCTCATCTCCTCAAGTTATGGCAAAGACTTCCGCCTGATTCTCGTCGGAGGGAAAGTCGTGGCAGCCATGGAGAGAGAATCCCTTGATGGCGATTTCCGCTCCAACATCGGCTTAGGCGGAAAAGGCAAAGTCATCGACGTGCCGCAATCGTTCGTCAAAGTTGCGGAGAAAGCAGCCCGCATCATTGGCCTAGATTACTGCGGTATCGACTTGCTTCTAGGGGAGCATAATGAGCCGATTCTATGCGAGGTGAACTCCAATGCCTTCTTTGAGGGTATTGAAGAAGTCACCGGCATCAACGTTGCCAAAGCCTACGCCGAATATATTGTCTCCAAAGTCTATTAACCATGAAAATCGATACCACCTACCTCATCAATATCAACGGCGTGAAGCAGAAGATCCGTCTTTTAGGTACCTCCGAGAATAACCCGGTCATCCTTTTCGTTCATGGCGGGCCAGGCAATCCAAACCGACACAAGATTCGTAAATACCTGTCTTCCCTTACTTCAAAATACACCCTTGCCGCCTACGACCAGCGCGGTACTGGCGGCTCTTATGCCCCCATCCTGAAAAAGACCGGCTTAAGCGTTGAAGACATGGTTGATGACGTTATAGGCTGGGCGAAATGGCTGGAGAAGAAGTTTTATGCCGACAAGGTTTACATTGTCGGCGAATCCTTTGGCAGCTATCTCTCCACACTCGCGCTCATAAAAGCGCCCGAACACTTCAAGGCCTATATCGGATATGGCCAGGTCTACGACTTTGACGAAGACCTTCTCGCTCAATACGAGATGGCCTACGCCAGAGCTGAAGAGTTGCAGGATGACGAGGCCATTGAGTTCTTAGATTACCTTGGCTATCCCTCCAATTGGTCAAAGGAGGAAAAGAAGGCGAAGATGGATGAATTCAGCAGCCTCTTCTATCCTCTTGTCGAAGGAGAGGGGTTCCCTTCCTACGAAGAAAGGGAGATCAAGCCGTTCCTAAGAAGTCGCGAATACACGCTCTCCGACAAAGATGGCTGGAGAAAAGGATCGCGGTTCTCCTCTGACTGGTTCGCGAAAATCGTATTCGAAGGGACCTATCCTTCCTTGAAGGAGAGCGACGGCAAAATCGATATCCCTTATTACGTCTTCGCTGGCAAATACGACTACGTCACCCCATATTCCTTATCGAAGAAATGGTTTAAGAAGGTCGTTGCCCCGAAAAAGGAATTCATCACCTTTGATTACTCGGCGCATCTGCCGGCGTTTGAAGAGCCGACTTGGTTCAAGCACGAGCTTAGACGTCTATTCAAATAATCAAAAACGGACAAGGCATGTATGCGTCTTGTCCGTTTTTTGGTTCGTAGTTATCTCTTACCGTAGAAGGTAGTGGCCGCGGCGACGATATGGCGGTCGCTTTCATGGCTGAGGAAGCGAATCGCGTCCTCAGGAAGGACCCAGTGGAGCGAGGAGACTTCCTCTAGCTGTGGCTTGGTCTGCGAGTAGGCAGCCTCGGCGAGGAAGAAGACGACCTGCTTCACGACTCCGGATTTCGGGGAATAATCCACAGTCTCGCGGAAGCCAGGGATAAAGTTAACCTCAAGGCCTGTCTCTTCTTTGATTTCGCGGGCAGCAGTATCAAGTTCATCCTTATCAAAGGATTCCACATGTCCCTTTGGGATGGAGTAATGGCCGGCAGCCATGTGCTCAATAAGGACTTTGCCTTCATGGAAGACGACGGCACCGCAGGACTTCTCTTGCTTGCCGAGGATATTCTTAAGCATGTAGTACTCATCTTCGCCTAAGCCAATGGCTTCGCAGTAATGCTCGAAGTCGCCGTATTTCTCCACAAAGGAATTCGCGACGTCTTTAAGGAATTTGATGCTCGGGGTAAGAAGCAATTCTGGGACTTCCGGATGGTTGGCCCTGGTATCCGCGGTCATTCTGGAAAGAAGAGGGAAGGAAGCCATGTAATCGACGTTGATCTCGTCGAAGTCGACGCCGGCCATACCAAGGAGCAAAGCGGAGAAGACGCCGGTCCTATCCTTGCCCGCGTTGCAGTGGATAACAAGGGGCTTTTCGGCGTGCATGATCGTGCGGAGAATGGCTCTAGCGGATTCTGGGTCTTCGACCATCTCCATATAAGACTCAACATATTCGTCATAGTCATGGGCAATGCGGCCGTTTCCGTTCACTTCAAGCTTATAAACGGTGAAACGGGGGTCGTTTTCCATTGGATCCGGATTTCTAAGCTGAGTCTGCTTGCCACGGATGTCGATGATGGATTTAATGCCGAGGGAGGCCATCTTATCCATATCCGCCTTGGATGCGTTGCAAAGGGTGGCGCTGCGATAGATCACGCCGAAGCTTGTCTCGCCATATTCGCAGCTATATCCGCCAAGATCGCGGAAGTTTTCGATATTCTCTAATTTGATGTGTCTGGGCATGCGCATAGTCTACGTTTAGAAAGAGCAAAAGAAAAGCGAGACAAGTAAGCCTCGCTTTCGATGAACTTTCCTACAGGAATTATTTGGCGGCTTCGGCTTTGGCAGTCGGGGTTTCGCCGTTGGACTTCTTGAGTTCGAGAAGGATGCTAGCAAGGAGTTCTTCCTGAGTCGGCTTCGGCTTGTCGGGTTGAACCGGTGCCGGGCGCTCTTCCGGATGCTTCTGGTAGTACTTCTCCTGAGCCTCAGCTTCCATGGCAGCGCGCTTGGCGCGGGCAGCCTGGACGACCTTGACGATGATGAACAAGGTGATGGCAATGATGAAGAAGGAGATGATGGCGTTGATGAAGGAACCCCAGTCGATGACGGCGGACATTTTATAGGTGAAGGTGGTGCCGTGTAGATCGTAGAGACCTAGAAGGGAGTTCTTCCACTGAGTGAAGTCAGTGTCTTCAACGGTGATGGTCTTGCCCTGAGCAGCGGCGAACTTGATGACCATGTCATTGACTTCGGCAGTGCTGAACTTCTGAGCATTGTAGGCGACTCCGCCGACGGAGTCAGCGAAGGCAGCGCCAGCCTGGGCGGTGTTTCCCGGGGCAGCGGGGAGGACGGTGACAAGTCCTTTGATACCACCCGGGACACCCCAGGTAGCGACGCTAAGCAAGATGTTGACTAGCGCAGTGACGATAGCGTTGAACGCTCCGCCGATGACGACGCCAACGGCCATATCAAAGATATTGCCGCGGAAGATGAACTTCTTGAAGTCGGACCAGATACCTTCGTTCTTGGATTTCATCTTCTTTTTTAAAGCTGCTTTTTCAGCTTTTTTCTGTTCTTTTTCTTCCTGTGTCATTTATAAATGACCTCCTGAACCCCGTTATATTATCCGCACATGGCACAATAAACAACCAAAGTGAGGGAAATATTAACCTTCCGTTATCGGATTTATTACACTTCTCGTTTTACGTAAAAGAAAAGTTGCAATTACCCCAATAAAGCCATCTAAGGTCATTGGTTTATCGCTTGGCATCTTGGCCTTAGTCTGCTCTGGCGTAGGCATGGGAACGTTGGTCGGCGGCAAAACCAAAAGCAATAAAAGCGCGGATTGAATGGCAGGCCTTAACGACTCGGCCAAGTTAGCCAACGTCTCTCTTCCGGGCAGCCATGACACGATGGCCCTATATTCCCTAGCCGACGTCGCCAAAGGTATGAATAAAACATGTCTTCATTGTTAGAAGGCAAATCGGGCTGTGAAATTGTCATTCCGAATTTCGCCACATCTTCTTTAGCCAAAAAGATAATCGATGCCAACCGTGAGGGAGGGCCGCTATGAAGAAAGCGTTTTTCGTCGTAGACGTCATCCTTTCCGGGATCTTGATTTTATTGGCTCTAATCTTCATGTTTTTGGAATTTCACGCGGCTTTTGCAGGGGATTCCGCGTTATTTGAGTCTCCGGCAAAGAGCTTTGCACTTATTTATTAAGGGGCGTCTACTTCCTGATTATGGCCCTTGCCGGCGTTGCGGTTTTCTTTAGTAGGAGACAAGCTTGGGCGAAAGATGTCCTCACCATTTTGCTACCAGCGCTCTTATTCAGCACCTTGGCATTAATCTTTCCATCTCCGATTTATCTATTTATCGGTTTTACCTCTTTGACAGCATTAGTCGCACTTTTCTTCTTCCTTTCTCTTTTAAGAAACTAGAGAAACGTTAAAATTCGTTTTTCACATTTTTCGAGCGGAATTGGCGGTGCTACAATACGGGTACTATGAATAGCTTCATTGATTTAACTTTTCTTTCTTCATTTGACTGGTTCTCCATCCTTTTCATCCTAATATTCGTTGTTCAAATCCTAATGGGTTTTGCAAAAGGCTGGCTGAAATCCATTTTAAAACTCGTGGTGATCGTCGCCGCGGTTGGTCTGGCGTTTGCTTTTTTCAAGCCGGTAGGCGATATGATCTACGGCACTAGCCTCGGCGGAACTCTCACCGATAAGTTCTCATCATTAATGGTCGCCGCCAACGATAGAGCGGGCGCCGAAATGGATAAAGAGGCACTGGACAACTACTTGAGGGCTCAAAACCAAACCCTCCCCGAATTCCTTCACAGTCTTTATGCCACCACGCCGTTCCCGAAAGCTGCTTACGAAAGTTTGGATAAACTCGTAATCGCCAATATCGACGCTTCCGCCGGTTCCTTCACCATCGCCGGTGTCATCGCCCCGGCAATCGCCCAGGAGGCCTGTCTTGCTTTAGGTTTCGGTTCAGTCTTGCTAGGTTCCTTCATCGTTCTTCTTATCGTCAGCCTCATCATCACGGGCATCGTCAAAAAGATTAAGTCCAAGCCAGGAGCTCTTTCCCGCATCCTAGGCGGACTCGTCGGCGCCGTTTATGGCTTCGCCCTATGCTGGGTCTTAGGAATCGTTTTGAACTCCATCGTCGGTCTAGGAAACGAATGGGGAGACGCCATCGCCGCCTCCACCCACGTCAACGACAGCTCCTCCTGGTGGGGCCCCGCGAAATGGATGATGAACATCGATGTCTCAGCCGTTACGAACTGGTTCACTTCCCTTGTTCGCTAAAACACAAAATCCTTAAAAAGTTTTCCACAATTTCAAAGCAGAAACCGCTCAGTAGTTGGGCGGTTTTCCTTTACTCATCTACTTTTTTGTCGCTGAGTCCCTTTGGTGGAAAATCATGGACAGTGTATAACTTTTTGAAGTAAGAATTTGTTCGTTTTCCCAGATTTTCATATCAAAAAACTACTAGCGAAAACCAACTTCCTTCGACCGCGTGCTTAGTCTTTCAAAACACGTTTTTTGCAAGGCTCATTTTGGGGTGAAAATATTTTCCAAAAAGTCGTATTTGCAAATAAAAAAAGTCTTTATAACATATACTGCGCATACTCCTTTTAGGAGCAAAGCATCGCCACATAGCTGAAGAGCACAGGGATGGTTTCAAGGGAGAGCCGACCTTCTATTCAGCTATCCACACACACACATGTAGGGAGGAAGGATCCAATTATGTTGCAAGTTGCAAAACGCGACGGCTCGCTTGTGCCGTTCGACCTCAAGAAAATCGAGAACGCGATGGGACGCGCTTTCTCCGCTGAACACGTCGATGTCCCCGCTGATGTCCTAGAGCTTCTCGCTCTCCGCGTCACCAGCAATATCAACCACAAGATCAAGAACGAGGTCATCTCCGTCGAAGACATTCAGGACTCCGTTGAAGTCGTTCTCATTCAGACCGGCTATGTGGAAGTTGCCAAGTCCTATATGGATTACCGTTCCAAGAGGAGCGCCATCCGCAACGTCAAATCCACCAACCTCGACTTCAAGAAGACCGTCGATAACTACCTTCGCGTCGCCGACTGGCGCGTTAAGGAGAACTCCACCGTCACCTATTCCGTCGGCGGACTTATCCTTTCCAACTCAGGCGCCGTCACCGCGAATTATTGGCTAAGCGAAGTCTACGATAAGGAGATCAGCGATGCCCACCGCAATGCGGATATCCACATCCATGATCTTTCCATGCTCACCGGCTACTGCGCTGGCTGGAGCTTGAAACAGCTCATCAAGGAAGGCCTCGGCGGCGTCCCGGGCAAGATTACCTCCGCTCCGGCAAAACACCTTATGACCCTCTGCAACCAGATGGTCAACTTCCTTGGCATCATGCAGAACGAATGGGCCGGCGCTCAGGCTTTCTCCTCCTTCGATACTTATCTTGCTCCGTTTGTCAAAGTCGACCACCTCACCTATAAAGAGGTTAAGCAGTGCATCCAGTCCTTCATCTTCGGGGTCAATACGCCGTCTCGTTGGGGCACCCAATCTCCGTTCACCAACGTCACCTTAGATTGGACCTGCCCTGAAGACATGGTCAATCTCCCAGCCCTCGTCGGCGGTAAGGAAATGGACTTCACCTACGGCGATTGCAAAGAAGAAATGGCCATGGTCAACAAAGCCTTCATCGAGACCATGATCGAAGGCGATGCCAATGGACGTGGCTTCCAGTATCCGATCCCGACCTATTCCATCACCAAAGACTTCGACTGGTCCGCGACCGAGAACAATAAGCTTCTCTTCACGATGACCGCCAAATACGGCACCCCGTACTTCAGCAACTACATCAACAGCGACATGAAGCCGAGCGATGTCCGCTCCATGTGCTGCCGTCTCCGTCTCGACCTCCGCGAACTCCGCAAGAAGTCCGGCGGCTACTTCGGCTCTGGCGAATCCACCGGCTCCGTCGGTGTCGTCACCATCAACATGCCGCGCATCGCTTATCTAGCCACCGACAAGGCTGACTTCTATGCCCGTCTAGACAAGCTAATGGATATCTCTGCCCGTTCCCTCAAGATCAAGCGCGACACCATCACCAAGCTTCTTGAGGCCGGCCTATATCCGTACACCAAACATTATCTCGGCTCCTTCAAGAACCACTTCTCCACCATCGGCCTCGTCGGCATGAACGAAGCCTGCCTCAATGCCCGTTGGATTAAAGAAGACCTCACCCATGAGGCTGCCCAGGAATTCACCAAGGAAGTCCTCAACCACATGAGGGAAAGACTCTCCGACTACCAGGAGAAGTATGGCGACCTCTATAACCTAGAAGCCACCCCAGCCGAATCCACCTCCTTCCGTCTTGCCAAGCACGACAAAGAGACCTATCCGGACATTATCACCGCCTCCAAAGACGGCGAGACCCCGTTCTACACCAACTCCAGCCACTTGCCGGTCGGCTATACCGATGACATCTTCAATGCCCTCGATATCGAAGATCAGTTCCAGACTCTCTACACCTCTGGCACCGTCTTCCATGCCTTCCTCGGTCAGAGGCTCCCGAGCTGGGAATCCTGCATGAAGCTCGTCAGGAAGATCGCCGAGAACTACAAACTCCCGTATTACACCATGTCGCCGACCTATTCCGTCTGCGAAGACCATGGCTACCTCACCGGCGAGCAGTGGAAGTGCCCAATCTGCGGCAAGGAGACCGAAGTCTACTCCCGCATCACCGGCTATTACCGTCCGATTAAGAACTGGAACGCAGGCAAGACGCAGGAATTCAAGATGAGAAAGACTTACGTCTATAGCGATTCCGATGCTCCGAAGGCAGAGCACCGCTGCTGTGAAGAGCAAAAGAAGAAAGCGGCCCCAAAGGTCACCGAACTCCTCCTCTTCACCTCCCCGACCTGCCCGAACTGTAAGATGGCCAAGATGCTTCTCGATAAGAGCGGCCTTCACTACAACAACCTCGATGCTTTGCAAAACCGCGAGCTCACCGAGGCCTACGGCATCAAGCAGGCCCCGACCCTTCTTGTTCCGGAAGGTGACGGCTATAGAGCCTACGACAACGCCTCCCTCATCAAGGGATACATCGAATCCACCAAAAAGTAAGGCGAAAGACTTACGTTGATACTAGGCTCCTCGCAAGGGGAGCCTTCTATTCTTTATAGGAGAGAATCCAATGGTTGATACCATCATCATCGGCGGCGGCCCATCGGGCATGACCGCTGCACTATATTTGCTTCGCGCGGGAAAATCCGTGCAAATCCTCGAGAAAGAGTCCTTTGGCGGCCAAATCGCCAAGTCTCCGCGCCTTGAGAATTACCCGATGGTGAAATCCATTTCCGGCCTGGAGTGGTCTGACGCCTTGTTCAATCAGGTCACCGAATTAGGCGCCGACTTCGACCTTGCCGAGGTCAGCGGCGTCGAAAAGCTTGGCGAAGGCCACTTCCTTGTCCACACCAACTATGGCGACAAGGAAGCCAAATCCGTCGTCATTTCCACTGGCTGTGAGCACCGCAAGCTTGGGCTTGATAGGGAAGAAGAACTAGTCGGACACGGCGTCTCCTACTGTGCAACCTGCGATGGCGCGTTCTTTAGCGATAAAGACGTCCTCGTCATCGGTGACGCCAATACCGCGCTTCAATACGCGATTTTGCTCTCTTCGATGTGCAAATCCGTGACCATCGTCACCCTGTTCAAGCGTTTCTTCGCCGACGACATCCTTGTCAAACGCATCAAAGAAAACCCGAAGATCAAAGTCTTCATGGGCTACTCAGCGAAGAAGTTCCTTGGCGAGGGTGAACTTAATGGCGTTACCTTCGAGGATACCGAGAGCAAGGAAGAGAAAACCTTCCCCTGCGATGGCTGTTTCATCTGCATCGGGCAAGTCCCTAATAACGAACCCTTCGCAAACCTCGTTGAGTTAGAAAAGGGCTTCATTAAGACGGATGAGAGAATGGCGACCAAGACCGCGGGCGTATTCGCCTCTGGCGATTGCCGCGTCAAAGGGGTGAGGCAGGTCATCACCGCGACAAGCGATGGCGCGATTGCCGCCGTATCCGCCTCCAATTACCTCAACTCATTAGAGGAATAAAAGAAAATGGATGAATCCATGATCATGGGTCCACCCATTTTCTTTTATTCCTTCTCTTCTTCCTCGTAGGAGCGCAGCCTTACATTAGGCACGTATTCCTTTAAGATCTCTTCAAAACGTTTCGCCTTCTCGTAGGGAACCATATGTAGGCCATGGCTGATGCAGTGCTCGGAATCGATGTAGCGTTGCAGGTAGTACCTATCCGCACCGGCAATCCATTCCCCAATCTCTCTCATCGCTTGCTCATCGTGATATTCATCGATGATGGTCGTGCGGAATTCAAAGGGAATCGCTTTGCTTTTTAAGAAGGCAACCGATTCCTTGATGGCAGCAAGATCATAATCAGGCAGGCCAATCGTTTCCCCATATCTATCCGGAGAGTTTTTAATATCCATCGCAACATAGTCGACTAAGCCATCGGAGACGAGCTCTTTGAGGATATCAGGCCTCCAGCCATTGCTATCGAGTTTAACTCTGTAGCCTAGGCTTTTGATATCAGATAACTTCTGCTTTAGGTCAGGCATCAAGGTCGGCTCGCCACCGGAGACGCAGACGGCGTCGAGGACGCCTCTTCTTTTGCGCAAATACGCCATGATGGTCTCCCAGGGGATTGTAGGTGCATTCTCTGGATGGAGAACAAGATCGCTATTGTGGCAAAAGGGGCAGCGGAAAGGGCAGCCGGCCATAAAAATGGTCGTAGTGATGTTATCGTCAAAATCGACGAGCGAAAGTTTTTCCCAGCCGGAGAAATCCATAGTCGTCCTCCTAAAATAACGGTGACGCGTATGCAGATAATGTTTTATCACGGAAATGGATTCTTGGGGGGAAGAAACTAGGGGCGGCTCGCCTTGTTTTCCTTATCGATTTCGAATAAACGTCACCAAGCGTCTTTTCCTTTGAATTACAAGTCTATAAAACGCTTCGCCTTCCCATATAATAACTTTGTTATTGCTTTGGAGGCACATACCCTATGTCCCGCGCAGATGAAATTTTTATTGAGAACGTGAAAGACATTATGGAGAACGGTGTTTGGGACACCGATTATCCAGTCCGCCCGCACTGGGCCGATGGCACCCCCGCTCACACGATCAAGAAATTCGCCATCGTCAACCGCTACAACCTTCAGGAGGAATTGCCGATCCTCACAATCCGCAAGACCGCCTTCAAGTCCGCCATTGATGAGATCCTTTGGATCTGGCAGAAGAAATCCAACAACGTCCATGATTTGCATTCCCACATCTGGGATTCCTGGGCGGACGAGAATGGCTCCATCGGCAAAGCCTATGGCTATCAGCTTGGCAAGAAGTCCATCTACCCAGAAGGAGAGTTCGATCAGGTCGACCGCGTCTTGTTCGATTTGAAGAACAACCCGCATTCCCGCCGAATCATGACCAACCTTTATAACTTTGACGACCTTCACGAGATGAACCTCTATCCTTGCGCCTATTCCATGACCTTCAACGTCTCCGGCGATACCCTTAACGGCATCCTCAATCAAAGGAGCAACGACATGCTCACCGCGAATAACTGGAACGTCCTCCAGTATTCCATTCTTCTGATGATGTTCGCGCAAGTCTCCGGACTAAAAGCAGGTACCCTTGTGCACGTGATCGCGGATGCCCACATCTATGATCGTCATATCGACATCGTCAAGGAGATCATCGCCAAGCCACAGCACAAAGCTCCGAAGCTGAAGATGAACCCCAACGTCAAAAACTTCTATGACTTCAAAGTCGAGGACTTCGAACTCGAAGACTACGAATACGAAACCTTAGATAAGAAAATTCCGGTGGCAATCTAAAATGGGACAGCTAATCGAAATACTTAACGCCGACAAGAAGTTCGGCATCGGCAAGAAGAACGGTCTTCTGTTTTCTCTTCCGTTAGACATGAAGTTCTTCCGTGAGACCACTTCCGGTCACGTGGTCGCCATGGGTGAGAATACGCTTCTTTCCTTCCCAGGAAGCAAGCCGCTAAAAAACCGCACCAACATCGTTCTGTCCCAAGACCCAACTCATAACTATGAAGGCGTGGTCAACGTCCATTCCTTTGAGGAGTTCCTCTCCAAAATCAAAGAGAACCTGGAAAGGGAAGACGTCTACATCATCGGTGGTGCATCCATCTATCGTCAGATGCTCCCCTACTGCGATAAGGTCCTTCTCACCAAGGTCAACGCCGACGGCGGTGCCGAGGTCTTCTACGAGAACCTAGACGCCAATCCTTCTTTCACCTGCATCGAAGAAGGCGAGCCGGTGATGGACGGAAACATCGAAATTCGGTTTACAGCTTACCGCAACGACGCCAAAAAGGCTTTGTAAGGTGATCCAAGGATGAGAATTCTTTGGATTTTTTTATTCAAATTTAAAAAGTTTAATGGATAATTAATTCGGATTTTACTTAGTTTTTAAGCCCGCAACCAAAAGTTGCCCCGCCTTGACAAGTAAAGTTGGTGGTTCGTTTTTTCACCAAATGCAAAATAATGACCATTCCAAGCAAAAAGGAGAAACCCATGAACATTGAAATCGCAAATCGTCTCGTCGAGCTCCGCAAAAAGAGCGGTCTGTCTCAAGAAGATCTCGCGGAGAAACTAGGACTCTCGCGCCAAGCGGTATCTAAGTGGGAACGTGCAGAAGCAAGCCCAGATACAGACAATCTCATCGTCTTAGCAAAACTTTATGGCGTCTCCTTAGACGACCTTCTCAACACCGATGAGCCCGTTGAGGACATTGTCGCAACCACCAAAGAAAAAGAGGCTGAGAAAGAGCAGGTTAAAATGGAGACCAGCAAAGAAGAGGAAAGCGTCGAAGCCGAACTCGTTGATGACAAGCCGAGGACTCATAGGGAGCGCGGCGATAAGGTCAACATCGGCCCTGGCGGAATCCACATTAACGACAACAAGCCGCTCACCGAAGCCCAAAAGAAGAAAAAGGCCAGGGACCACAGGATTGACGTTATCAGCGGAATCGTCACTGGCTCGCTAATCTTCCTCGCCGTCGTCGCTTATATCCTCGTCGGCACCTTCTATCCGCCTTTCTGGGCCTATGGATGGATCGTCTTCTTCGCTGCCCCGACTATGGGCTGCGTGTTCGAGACAATCAAGACGGGAAAGCTTGGGCCTCTAACCGGCGCCGTGGTCTTTCTATCCGTCGCCGGATACATGCTTCTTGGCTTCCTTCTTAACCTCTGGCATCCAGGATGGGTCATCTTCCTCTCCATCCCACTATGGGCCGTGATCTCCGGTCCGGTCGACAAAGCCACTCATGACTTCCGTCACCGTCATGATAATGACGATGTCATCGACGCCAAATAAGGCATCTTAAAATGAGAATCTCAAAGTCCTTGGAAACAAGGGCTTTTCTTTCATAAAAAAGACCAGTATAAGCTGGTCAATTTAAATACATGTCTTAGTTATTTCTTGGAAAGGATGCGGTTATAGCCCTTACCGGTTTTTACGCATTTGCTGACCCTGGCGAGGGTGGCGGAGCTAATATCGGTCTCTTTGTTCACCTCAATATAGGTCTTGCCCTCAAGGAAGAGCTTTGCGGAGTGGATACGGCCGCTTAAGGACTTCAATTCCCTTTGGGAAAGAAGGTCATCCAAAAACTCCTTGGCCTCTTCTTTGGTCTCAACTTTCGTTAATGCTTCATAGAGCTCGTCGAGCTCCTGCTCATTCAATTGGATTCCCGGTTTGTTCATTTTGTTTCTCGCTGGCGAGGAAGTCTGTTAATTCCTGAGTGGCAGGATTGGAAAGAATGCTGCGATTGCCCTCCTCCACTATTTTACTGCTCTTCAAAAAAACAACGTAGTCAGAAATCTTGCTGGCAAAGGTCATTTCGTGAGTAACCACCAGCATAGTGATGCCCGTGGTCTTTAGTTTGAGGATCATGTTTCTGACCTCATTCTTCAAACTCGGGTCCAGAGCGCTGGTCGGTTCATCAAAGCAAAGGACTTTCGGAGATAGGGCAAGGGCTCGCAGAATGGCGACGTGCTGCTTCTCGCCTCCAGATAGTTCAAAGGGATAGGAGTCGAGTTTGGATTCGAGACGGAATTCCTTAATGTATTTGGTAAGCCTTTCCTGTTCTATCCTCAAAGATTCTTCGTAGTACTTCTTAGCGGTTTTGCCTCTTTCGAAGAGCTTTTCGCCTTTGGCTTTTTCCTAGGCTTCTTTCTTTAGCTTGAGCTCAAGAGGCACGAAGATATTCTTGCTCACCTTATATTGTGGGAAAAGGTTAAAGCCTTGGAAAATTAGGCCGAAATTCGACCCACGTTTTGCCACTTCCTTACGGCTAGGCTTCTTATTGGAGTTAGTGAGTTCGCCGCCGAGATAAATCTCGCCAGAATCCATCGTCTCAAGGTAATTCATAATGCGAAGGAAGGTGGTTTTGCCAGAGCTAGAATCGCCGATAATGCAGATAGTCTGCCCTTTCTCTAGTTCAAAGGAAAAGTCAGTGATGGCGACGTTTTTCTTGAAGGCTTTATTTACGTTTTTAACTTCTAAGAATGCCAGGCGATTATCCTTCGTAATAAGAGAACTTCTTCTCAAAAAAATTGAGTAACAGGCTTAGCAAGCCATTAAAGGCCAAATAGAAGAGGCCGGTGTAGAAGAGAACGTAGATGATCGCATGGGTCGCGACGATCTTCTCGGCTGCCAAGATGATCTCGGTAACAGCAACGGCGCGAGCAAAGGCGGTATCCTTTACCAAACCGATGGTCTCATTGGTAAGAGGCAGGGAGAACCTTTTTGATCACCTGCATCAAATAGACGCAGGTGAAGGTCTGGGTTCTCAATAAGCCAAGAACCTGCGCCGCTTCTCTTTGTCCGGCATCAACCGACTGGTAACCGGCGCGGAAGACCTCGGAGAAATAGACGGCATAGTTGACGACGATGGCGAGGATGACCGCGACCATGCGGTTAAGGGCAGGGGCGTGGAAGAGCAGCCCCGGCACGTAGAACACGACCATGATCTGAAGCATTAGCGGGGTTCCGCGAATAATCCAGATGAAGACCTGCATGCTTTTCCTGACCGCCTTGAAGCGACTCATGCTCAACCAGCAAAAAAGAACCCCCAAGGGGATAGAAAGCACAAACGAGACAACGAAGATTAGTGCCGTGGTCTCGAAGCCTTGCAATAGTTTTAAAGTGACTTGCACAAATCACTTTTATTTGAAGTATGCGATAGGAGCGAAGACGGTGTAGCCGATGGTCATGTAACCTTTGCTCTTGATGGACTCCCAAGAGGAAGTCTCTTTAACACCTGCATACGAAGCGAAGTCTCCTGGCTCATAAAGCGATGCAAATAAACCATATTCGTTGGCGATTTGCGCGGTTTTACCAGATTTAAAGGTCGCAGTTGGGGCCTCATTGACCTTGGCGATGAATCCTTTCTCGCCCTTTCTTCCGGCGATGCCGTAATACTCGTCTGTGAGATTATAGGAGGTGACGGTCTGAAGGTCTTTGTAGCTGGTCTTAGAAGCGATGTAGTACCTGGCCATGACGGAATCGATGATGGCAAGCTGGCTGGTGCCGGAGAGGGCTTCGGTGAGAGCGTTCACCTGGGCGCCGCATTCGACGGGTGTGCAGGAAGAGAAGATATCGTTGTTTTGAAGACATCATCGCCTGCGGAGCCTTTCTCAAAGGCAACGGTGAAGGCGGAATCGGATTTGATTTCAGAATTGAAGGACTTCTTCGCGACGATGATCTGGGAATTCACCATATAGGGAGAAGAAATCTCCATGGCTTCCCGTCTTTCTTCGGTGATGTTCAAACCATTCCAAATCAAATCGATCTGGTCGGAGCTAAGCTCGATCTCCTTCTTATCCCACTGGATTTCCTGGAATCTGACATCGACGCCGAGGTTTTCCCCGACGGCCTTTGCCAAATCGATATCAAAGCCAATGAGCTGTTCATCGGCGGAACCACAGCTAACTAGACCGATGAGTGAAGCGTTGGCAAGCACAATAGCGGTAATGGCTTTCTTCCTAAAACCTTCTCAATGCCTCACTTTAGTTTGCTAAAGCGTAAACATAATATACCTTAGTGTTCTAAAGCAGTCGACACTTTATTTCACTAAAGCAGAATTCCTTTGTTTTGTCCCGTTATCGGCATGTATTAGCAGTAAGAAAACGCTTTTATCCGAATTCGGCTGGCTAATTGAGAAGAGGGTCCTATAATCACCCGCGTCAGGATTTATGAAAAAGAGCGTATTCAAAGTAGACATGTCCACGGGAAACATCGCCAAGGATGCTCTCCTTTTCTCATTGCCAATCCTTTTCTCTGGATGGCTTCAGCTTCTTTATAACGCCGCTGACTTAATTGTCTGTGGCCAGTTTGGTTCAAAGTATTCCGTTGGCGCCATCGCAGCCACCAACTCCCTTACTTCCTTAATCGTTTCCTTGTTTTTAGGTTTCTCCGTCGGCGCCAATGTCTTAATGGCCACGGCATTCGGTGCAAGGCTAAAAGATAAGTCAACCAGAATCATCGGCACCACTTATGCCCTGGCAATTGCCTCAGGCATCATCCTTGCCGTCGTCGGCGTCACCTGCTCCCGTTATTTCCTAAAAGCCATGGGCACGCCGGACGAGATCATCGAGTTGTCCAACACTTACATGATGATCTATTTCGTCGGCATCCCCTTCACGCTTATCTTCAACTTCGGGTCCGCATTGCTTCGTGGCATGGGTGAAACGTTTAAGCCTTTTCTTTTCTTAGCCTTTGCGGGCGCGGTAAACGTAAGCCTTAACTTCTTGTTTGTCATCACCTTCCACATGGACGTCGCAGGCGTCGCGACCACTACGGTCATCGCACAGGCAATATCAGCAATTCTCGTAACGATTTCACTACTCACCAGCAAAAGCCTATTCGCGAACCTGAGAATTAAGTCCATTCGCTTCCATAAAGACGAGACCATTGGCATCATCCGTATCGGCGTTCCCGCCGGCATCCAGTCCGCCTTGTTCTCCCTCTCCAACGTCATTCTTCAGAGCTCCATCAACTCCTTCGGCCCTGACGCCGTTACCGGCGCAGGCGCGGAGAGCTCCATCGAGTCCTTCATGTCCACCGGCGTAGACGCGTTCGCACAGGCCAGCGTCGCCTTCGTTGGCGCCAACTATGGCGCGAAGAACATCCAGCGCGTGAAGAAATCCATCTTCATCATTTCCTTATATGGTTTGATCTTCACGGCCATCATGGCTACCTTCGCCTACTTCATGGCTGAAAGTCTATTACGCATCTATATCCAAGACCCCGTCGCCATCTCCTATGGCGCAGAAAAGCTTCACTTAGTCTCAGCCACATACACCGTGTACGCGTTAATGAGCACGATTAGCTGCGCCATCAGAGGATTCGGCTATTCCATCACCCCGATGATTGTCTCCCTCATGGGCATCTGCGTGTTGCGAATCGTCTATATCTATACCTTGTTCCCGCTTCCGGAATTGCATTCCATCTTTGGTCTCTATATCTCCTACCCATTAAGCTGGGCGGCGACGTTACTGGCCCACCTCATATGCTTCTTCCCGCTTTCCAAGAAAGCATTCGCCAAAATCCAGCCTGCTGAATAAGCGGGCTTTTTTATTCTCCACAACCGATGTATTTCACGCATAATAAAGGTTATGAAGAAAAACAAATTCATCTTCTTAACAGCAAATACGGCCATCATGTATCTGCGCTTGGCCGCCATCATCGCCCTGTTCGTTTTTTTCCGTAAAGGGAATATGGATGAATACCTCGCCGCGATTGGAACGTTATTCGTCATATCCATCGTTTTGGACATCACGGGAATGCTGATGGCGATTGTGGGCTCCATCTACGCCTTCATCATGATTCCAACCGATTTGGGCAGCCCTTATAAAATGGTCATGATGATCAAGCTCTACCAGATCCCCTGCTATATCGGAAATTACCTTTATTGGGTGATGGTTGGGGCGGGATTCCTCAATCCCTGGCTATTCCTCGCCTATTTCTTCATCATCGGTATCGGAGTAGTCATAACCTACATTTACATGATTTCCACCTCGATCCCCAACCTCATTTATTTCTTCAAATCCAAGTTTCTGAGATTAGAAAAAACCACTCCGGCAGAATGGGTTGCAGTTGTCTTCCATTTCATGTTTTGCCTCGACGTCATCGGGGCAATCATGCTCTATTTCCTAGAGAGGGGAAAGCAAGATAATCAGATAATCGAAGTTTAGTCTTCGCTGTCGAAGATGGCTTTCTTTTCCACAAGGTGACCATACTCGGCTTTCCAGGTTTTATGGAGGGCGCTCTCATCCCAGGTCGGGAGGGCATCTTTTTCCATATCGATGGCAATCATAAGGTCGTAACGGTTATCACGCGGGGTGACGTTGGGCTTTAGGGTAACGCCACGGACGCCAGGGATGTCCTTTGCTTTCGCGTAAAGAGCGCGAACCTTCACAAGCAAAGCGGCTTTGTCGCCGACTTCTTTGCTCCATTTGACAAGGATGTAATGAATCATGGCCAAATATTAACTTTTAGGTATGGCAAAGGCAAACAAGGTTCAAGTAATACCCATGGCTTCCATTGTTTCTTTTGAAACAAGGTAAATATTTGCTAACATTGTTAGACGTATGAATCAAGCAGTTATCAAAGCAATCGTTTATTTGCTCGTCGGTATTTCCGTTTTGCTCATCGGCATGAAAATGATGTCTGGGAGTTTGAAGAAATCCTTAGGACACCGCGCCAAAAAGTTTTTCCAGAAAACCGAAAATAGGCCTTTCCTCAACATGGGATTCGGCGCGTTAGTCACCGCCGGCATTCAATCTAGCGACGCGACCAACGCGATGGTCATCGGCTTTATCAGCGCTGGCGCGATGGGCATTTACCAAGGCCTCTGCATCATGCTTGGCGCCTATATTGGCACGACTATCACCGGCGTTCTCGCATCCTTCTCCTCACTAAGCATCTCCCTTTATTTCCTTTTATTGGCATTCATTGGCACCGTCATGATGTTCTTCACCAATGACAGGATGAAGAATATCGGCGAAATCGCTGCAGGATTCGGCTTATTATTCTTCGGTTTGGCCATTATGAAGGATTCCTTCAAGAATGAAAGCATCGCCTCTTTCTGCCAGACATTGTTCTCCTCCATCGACTTCGGACCGTTACTATTTCTAATCGGCGTTATCCTGACCGCGATTATCCAATCCTCCAGCGCAACCACCTCCATCGTCATCGCAATGGTCGGCTCCGGCGCTTTGGCGCTGCAGGATGGTCTCTTCATCGTCCTTGGCGCGACGCTTGGCACCGTCTGCACTACGATTCTCGCCGCGATTGGTGGCGATACCCGCGGCAAAAAAGCGGCTTGGGCCGCCTTTATCCTTCGCAGTCTCTCCTCGGTCATCGTCTGCATCCTTTTAGACATCTTCAAGAAACCGATTTCCGTGGGCATGCACTTCTTCGCGATTGAAGGCAGCGATGAACTCCCCATTGCATTATTCACCGTCTTCTATAACGTTATCTTCATGCCGCTGCTCCTCCCGCTTGTGAAACCGACGATCCGCTTGATGGATAAACTCATAAAAGAAAGAGAGAATCCGGCCCTTGCCAGCACCGTCAAATTCATCGACGACAAGATGCTCTCTTTCCCCGATATCGCCGTCTCCCAGGTTAAGAAGGAGATCGTCAACATGTATTCCCTCGCGCAGGAGAACTACAACCGCGCCTTGCATGTCCTTCTTACCAACGACGACAAGGAAATTGCGGCAATCAACGAGACCGAAGACAGAATCGACTACCTCAATAATCGCATCACGTCCTTCCTTATTGCCTTGTCCAGCAAGGTCGGTTCCTATGGCGAGCATAAGATTGGCTCCTACTACCACGTCATTAACGATATTGAGCGTATTGGCGACCATGCGATCAACCTCCTCGAACTTCATAAGCAGCTAGAAGAAAACGATTTGCACTTCTCTGGTGCGGCATTAGAAGAAATTGAATCTTTCAACAAAGTCGTTTCCGAGATGTTCTCCCTCGCTGAGACCATCTTTACAAAGAAGGATAAAAACCTTCTTGAGCAGCTGCATTCCCTTGAAGATAAGGCTGATAACTGCAAGACCACCTACTTCTCCAACCATTACCACCGCATTATCAACAAAGAATGCGCCAACGAGTTATCACCCTTCTATTCCTCCTTCCTCACGGATATGGAGAGAATCTCCGACCACTTGGATAACATCGGCTTCTCCATCGTTGATCCGACCGGCCTCGATGAGGAAAGCGCCGAGAAGAAAGCCTATATCAAATAGCAAAGATCCCACGCTTCTTTAACTTTCCGCTAAAAGGAAGCGTTTTCTCTTACCTATATATCTATATCGAATGTCGGTGCATTCCATGTATAGGCGCGTATAAGTAATGAGCGATTTGGCGCATTTTATGTGGAAATCTTAAAAATCCTTGCTCTCCAGATCCTTGTGATGTTCTTCCTATCTGGAATCGACTTCCTGCTGTTTAAGACAGGAATGATCGTTCAAAGGGGTAGCAAAGCCCTCGGAAACATCCCGGTCTATGTTTCATTGCCAGTAGTCGTCTTCTATATCGCCTGCTTGATCGGCGTCCTTACCGTTGGCCAATGGACCTATGGCGTCTATTGGCTTACCAAGGATAAGACGCGCATCTCCTTCAAGCATATCGTCACCGTGCCGACCCTAATCGCATTGGGTCTAGGCTTGATCGTCTTTTTCCCTGGCATAGGCAACTATATTCCCGAATTCTTAGACACCATCCTCAATTATGGCATTGGACTAAATACTCCGCTTGCCATATTCGGCATCGTCATCTACCTAACGCAGACCGATCTTAAGGATATGGTGAAGGGATTCTCTAACTACACAGTCTCCTTGGTCCGCCTTATCCTCATCCCCTTCATGACGTTTGGCTTACTGTCTTTCATCCCGAATGAGTTCATCATGTTGAAGATGACGGCTCTTATTGCCTCTTGCTGCCCGAGCGGCGCCAACATCGCCGTCTTGGCAGAGAAATACGATTGGGACCTCTCTCTCGCGCAATAGAGACCGTCGTCATCTCTACGTTGCTAAGCTTGGTAACCATTCCGCCAGATCATGATGTTGGCTGGTTATATTGGGGGGTCAAATACAGAAAAAGTTAAGACACCATTGCATCTCAACTTTAAATTTTTGTTGATGGTTACTTACTTTTTGCAGCGTTGGCAAAGATTTTCAAGCCAGCATCGGTTAACGGATGTTCAATCATCTTCATCATGACTTTATAGGGGATGGTGGCAATGTCGCTTCCGGCTAAGGCCGCGGATTCAATGTGTTTGAGGTTGCGGATGGAGGCGGCGATAATCTCGGTCTTGTAGCCATAGATGGCTTTAACCTTGGCAATGTTGCGAATAAGCTCTTCCGTCTCCATGCCAGCATCATCAAGTCTGCCCATGAACGGAGAGACAAAGGTAGCGCCGGCCTCCATGGCTAGCAAAGCCTGGTCAACGGAGAAACAAAGGGTAACATTGGTCTTAATTCCTTCTTTGACAAGGGTTTTGCAGGCTTTTATGCCTTCCCAGGTCATCGGAAGTTTAATGACGATGTTCTTGTGGATCTTGGCGAGATCCCTACCCTGGGCGATCATGGTTTCAGCATCGCCCTCGGTGACTTCGGCAGAGATGGGGCCATCAACGAGAGAAACAATCTCATGGATGACATCCTCAAGTTTTCTTCCCTCTTTCGCGATCAAAGATGGGTTGGTGGTAACGCCACTGACAATTCCGCAGGCAGCGGCAGCGCGGATTTCCTCCACGTTCGCGGTATCGATAAACAATTTCATAGTTTTCACTCCTTATGCATCGATTCGAAACTAAAGGTACTTTGGTTTCTGGCCATTATACGCCGGCCCAAGATAAAAGTGCCCAAGATAATTTAACGAGCACGCCCTGGAAGCCATGCAAAATAGCGGCCAAAACGTTCCCAAGCATTTCTCATTATGCGCATAAGAGCAGATGGGAAAAAGAGGCTCGCATCGTTTGAAGCTAGGCTGGGTGGACTGATTCGGAGAAAAAAGAAGAATAGGCGAAGATGGACCGCCTAAAGGCGGAAAGAAAAGAAAAGACGGTGACTTATCGCTAGCTGATGATGCACAAAGCCATCTATGAACAGATGATTATCCAATATAAGGCATACAATCTTATCGATTGATTTTAACGACAAAAAATCCGCTGCGGCGCGGATTATTTATTTTTGTTTGGTGGAGCTGGCCAGAATCGAACTGGTGACCTCCTCGTTGCGAACGAGGCGCTCTCCCAACTGAGCTACAGCCCCAAACAGCCTGCTTATTATAAACTTCTCACCCGAACCTGCAACATCCTTTAGCGCCACTTGAAGACAGGATAATCCGGTACAGATGTCCTGATGTGGAAATATCCTGTGGGAAACTTTGGTTCCTCAGGGTTCATCGAAGGATATTTTCAGTGTGGAAAAATGTGGATTTCATAGTTTTGAAAGTCATGGTTTTTACAAGCCTACTTTTGAAAATTCTTCGGCCCTAATATGGCGCTGAAATGGAAAAGAGGACCGCCCAAAAAGAAGAGGTCTATGCCGTCATCGACCTCAAGAGCTTCTACGCCTCCTGCGAATGCGCAGCGAGGGGTTTAGACATTTTTTCCACGCCTCTTGTCGTCGCGGATATCAGCAGGACCGAGAATTCGATTGTCATGTCGGCTACCCCTTACCTTAAAACTAAATACCGTATTCCCAACGTTTGCCGCATCAGGGATCTCCCGAAGGTCCCCAAGATGATTTTTGCCACCCCTAGAATGGCTTATTACATCGAAATCAGCGCAAAAGTCGTTTCAATCTTCTTAGATTTCGTTGATGAAGAGGATTTACACGTCTATTCCATCGACGAGTCTTTCCTGCACCTTACCCCCTACCTAGAGATGTATGGCTGCGATGCCGAAACCATCGTTGCGCGCATCCAGAAGAAGATTTATGACGAGCTTGGTCTCGTCGCGACCAGTGGAATGGGACCCAATATGTTCTTAGCCAAGGTCTGTTTGGATAATGATGGCAAAAAGACCGCTCCTTACCGTGGCCATTGGCATCAGAACGACTTCAAGGAGAAGCTTTGGGCCGTTCATCCGATCACGGAGATCTGGGGAATCAGCACCGGCATCTCCTCTCATTTGTCCCGCATGGGCATCCGCAGCCTCGAAGCCCTCGCTAGGGCCAATATCAAAATCCTAGAAAAGGAATTTGGCGTTATGGGCTATCAGTTGCATAACCTTGCCAACGGCATCGATAGCGCCGATATCCGCAAAAAATATGTGCCTAAGGAGAAGAACCTTTCCGTTGGGCAAACCTTAACGAAGGACTACACCATGCAAAGCGCAAAGCTCATTCTTCGCGAGATGAATGACGACCTCTGTTTCCGCCTGCGTATGGCCAATAAGAAAACGTCGTGCGTCTCTTTGTTTGTCGGCTATAGCGCCAAGGTCGGCGGCGGCTTTTCTAGGCAATGCACCATCGATGTTCCAACCGATGACAACGAAAGCCTCTACGAAGCGATTATGGGCCTCTATGACCGTTTCGTCATGAACTTGCCCATCCGTAACCTAGGTATCAGCTTTTCGCGTCTAGAAGACTACAACGGGCAGCAATATACGTTATTTGAAGATGGCGAAGAGGTGGAGGAACGTCACTCTCTTTATAAATCGCTAGATAACATCCACTTCCTTTTCGGTGAGAACAGCGCGCTTCGCGCTACCTCCCTTTTGGAGGATTCCACAATTCGACTACGTCACGAAGAGATTGGAGGACATAAAGCATGATCGTAAGTGAAAAAGACCGCGGGATGATGAAATGGATGCCCTACCAGTCCCTGGTAGAGCAAAGCAGCGTCCTCGCGAGGATGCGCTATGAGAAGAACAAAACCCCAAGACCACACATCGCAAGGGAAAGGGCCGAGGAGATCAATGAGATCCTCGTCCATTATTCTAGGGAAGAGGTGGACGCCAAATATTGGGAGGACGGATATCTGTACCACGCCATCGGCGTCATTGACTCCATCTCCTCCTACTCGCGTTCGCTTAGAATCGGGCGCAAAACAATCGAGTTCATTAACCTCATTGAGCTGCAAAGAATATAAAATACGGGGCGCGTGCCTCGTATTTTTTTACCGTTTAGCCGGTTGGGCTTTTGTCTCAGCCTTATTTTCGTACATAAGCTTATCCACGCGCTGGATGAGAACGTCTACGTCTTCATCGGGCTGACGGATGGCAACGCCGATAGCGCAGGTATAGGTAATTTGTTTTAACTCAGCACGAAGCTTTGCTTCCACGTCTTTGATTGCGGTTTCGTTTAGATTGAAGAAGAGGATGGCGAATTCATCGCCACCGACACGGTAGCCTGCGGTTCCTCTAACTAGCGAAGAGGAGATGGCCTCACCAATCGCGGCAAGGGCTTTATCGCCAGCATTGTGGCCAATTTCATCATTAATCTTCTTTAGGTCGTTCATGTCCAAGCAAATAATGCCGCTGACCTTGCGCTTCGCCCTGGAATCAACAAAGAAGCAACGACGGTTGAGCAAGCCGGTAATGACGTCTCGCCTGGTAATTTGGACGTGAATATAAACGTAATAGAGGAAGGTGCCAACGGCGAAGGCGCCGGTGCAGATACCCTGGAAATCAACGTAATATCTATCGCCTTTCGGCTGGCTTTCGGATTCAAGAACGATAGCGAGGACCGAGATGAGGGAAAGGTAGAGAAGCAAAGCGCCTGAGATGTAATCCTTCTGGTGGAACTCGGAGAAGGTGAAGTAAATCAAGACGATCAAATAGAAGAAAGTGACAACGTGCGGGGTATAGCCTAACGGGCCGCGCATAAAGTGATTGGTGGAGCTGAAGGAATAGGAGATGCCGGTGAAGAAGCAGCTGAAGCTGACAAATAGGTTGAAGAACTCCGGGAGGGTCAAGAAGAGCATGGTTTTCTTCTTTTTCACGAACATCTGGCAGACCTCAAGAAGAACAAGAGGGCGCAAAGTATAGCCTAAAGCGCAGAAGACAAGACGAGCCGGGGTGAAGGTCGGGAAAATCTCGACTTTGCCGAAGTAGTATTCCAAGTATTCCACAATCGTCAAGATAAGAATGGTGAAAGTGCACTCCTTCATCGGGGTGAGGTACTTCTTATCCAAGTCCTTGTTGGAGAAGATGATAATCGCCATGCCAAGGCAAAGGATTACCGTAATGAAGTAATGACTAAGAAATTCTAGGAAAAACGGCATAATGAAATGGCCTTAATCCGTGATATTTTACACCAATTCGAAAACAGGCAAATAAAAACCACATCTCTTCTTTAGATGTGGCTTCTAGATCGAACTCGATTTTTAATCGTTGAAGACAGGGTAGACGACCATGCCGTTGTTGATAACAGCGGAAAGGTTGGTATATGCATAGGCGAGTGCGAAGGCAGTTTTCTCCTTGTCTTCGTCTCTTGCCACGTTTTCTTCATCGTCGGAGATCGGGCTCATGGTCCATTCGGATTTGTATTCCATTTTCTTGCCTCCTTATTTGTCGTGCCTCTTTTTGAAGCGCAACAACTATAAGCAAGCCGGAAACAATGGCAATACTTGAAAGCGGTTTCTGAAAACGCTTTCTATTTTTTCATACTAATAAGTGGCTTTTAATCGAATGTTTTTAAATAAAATGAAAGCGTTATCAAAATTTTCTATCGACAACGCTACATTTATTTACAAAATTTTCAGTTTGCCCAGTTTCCGTTCTGGAAGATTTGGATTTCCTTACCATCTTCGGTGGTACCGACAATGTTGAGGTCTTTGCTGCCAATCATGAAGTCGACGTGGCTGAGGGACTTATTGATGCCGAAACCATGGAGTTCTTCATCGGTGTACTTCTCAAAATTCGGATAAAGATTGGTGAAGCCTCTGCCTAGTGCCAAGTGGCAGCAGGCGTTTTCATCGTAAAGGGTATTGAAGAAAAGAAGGCCAGTGTTGTTGATCGGGGAGTCATACGGAACAAGGGCGCATTCGCCTAGGTACGCGCTTCCTTCGTCGAGAGTGAGGATGCTGCGAAGGGCTTCTTCACCTTCCTCTGCGTGAACGTCAACGGCTTTGCCATTTTCGAATTTAACCCAGAAATCCTTAATAACAGTGCCGTTATAAACAAGCGGCTTAGCGGAATAGACAATGCCTTCCGCCTGGCCTTTCATTGGGGACGTGAATGCTTCTTCAGACGGAATGTTCGGCTGGAAGTAGGTTCCACCAAGAGTGGCTTCTCCGCCGCCTGCGAAGATGACACCTGGAATAAGACCGACCTTAAGATCGGTACCGTTGCTGGAGGTATAGTGTAAGGACGCGAGGTGGAGTGAATTTAGCCAATCGCAGCGAGCCTTAAGGCTCTTGTCGTGCTGTTCCCAATTCTCGATGCCCTTGCCGTCATTGGCGCGAGAGGTAAGCAAGATAGCTTCCCAAAGCTTTTCCACAGCAGTTTTTTTGCTCTCTTCAGGAAAAACCTTCTTGGCCCATTCTTTGGAAGGGGCACCAGCGATGCACCACTGGTACTTGTTATCTCTTTCCTCTTTATAGTGGCCGAGGACCCCGTATTTCGCTTTGCGGATTCTCGCGACCTTAGCGGCGTCGACACCCTTATTTCCATCTGGATCGTCGGAATCGATCCAAAGGAAGCAAGGAAGCTCTTCGGCATTCCACTTCTCGAAGGCCTCTTCAAACGGCAGAACTTCGGATAGGTACTTCTCTTTGCCGCGCTTCATGGCGACGCGGTTTAGTTTTTGGGAACCCCAGCGTACTTCGACGTGGGCGGCTCCGTCCTTATAGCATTCTTCGGCAACCATGGTGACGAAGTCTTCCTGGTCGACATTGGCGCGAATCACAACGGACTGGCCTTTTTTCAGTGCGATACCCGATTTAACAATGAGTTCCGCATATGCTTTCAAAAGCGTTTTCTTCATAGGTGAATGTACTCTCCTCGCGGTATACTTTAGGCGTTAAAAGCTTTTTGCAAAAGGAGAACAGGCAAAATGGCAAAGAAAAACGCAGAAAAACAAAGCAAATCTCCAAAGGTCGCTAAGACCCTTGATGAAAAAATGACCCTCACCTGGACCATTTGGAATACCGTCGAGGCTGTGTTGTTGTTGGCCGCAGGCATTATCGCGATCGTCTTTGGCATTCAAGCCAAAGACTTCGATAACCAAGACGCGGACACGGTTAAGAACATCATCGTCTTTGTGCTCGGCGCATTCGTCATCCTTGATGGCGTGCTCCGTCTCGTGATGCTTGCACTTCATTACAAAAAATCCGATGAATCCACCATCCTCATTGGCGGTTTTGAAATCACTATCGGCATCGTCCTCATGCTCGTTGGCGGCGTTTCCGTCATCGATATGATCATCAAGTTCCTCGGCGTCGCGCTTACCGTCATTGGAACCTTGTTCCTTGGGTTCTCCATCATGGTCATCGTCAAAAAGACCGAAAAGCTATTCATGCCTATCCTCGAAATTCTATTTGGCGCTATTTTGATTGGCCTTGGTGTCGCAATCCTCATTCTCCATTATGCGGGCGATAATACCACTCAACTCCGTGTCGTATTCGTCCTCATCGGTTTGATCATGGCGGTCGCTGGCATCGCGCAGGCCGTCGTCGTTCTTATCACAAAGATTCGTAACAAGAAAAAGAAATCCAAAGAGAAAAAGGAAACCATAAACGCAGTTCCTTCTTCTAAGGAAGATACCGAAGCCATCGAAAATAAAGCGACAGCTATCGAACATAAGCAGAAAGACGAAGCCGAATCCTCTGACTCCAACGTCATCGAGGCCGAGGTTATCGACGAAAAGCCCGCGGAAGAAGACCAGCCGGACGAAGACGATAAGGAATAGCCATCAAAATCAGGATTTTCTGTACGACCCTCAGGCGACTGAGGGTTTTGTTTTTACAAATGAAGGGAAAACGTAATGTAACTAAGCAATAATGGTTGAAAGATTGGATTGCTTTACTATAGTAAAGCCCGTTACCCGTTTAGGAGGACAATTCTAATGCTAAAACGTGGTTCTATTGGATGGGCGATCTGGAACATCGTCGAATCCCTTCTTATCTTGACTGCCGGCATCCTCGCTCTCGTCTTCTGTGAGAGCACCGATGCTTATGCCGTCGCCCTCATCACCGTCGGTTCCATTATTGTCACCGACGCTGGCCTACGACTCATCCTTGATGTCATTCAGGCCTTCATCGCGCCAGACGCCGCTCTCGTCCGTGCCAACTATGGCGAAGCCGGCGCTTCCGCCATGGAGCTTGCTCTTGGTATCGCCTTCATCCTTGGCGGCGTTGCCTTCCAGGGCAACGTTAACGGCAGAGCCGATATCCTTGCCATCTTCAACTTCGCCGCTCTCTTCGCCAGCTTGGTCCTCATCATCCTTGGCAGCATCATCTTCATCTATGGCCTCGTCTACCTTTGCAAAAAGGCTGGCGTCGTCAATAGCATCGTCGTTATGCTCGGTGGCGCCATCCTCATCACCCTGGGCGCTTTGATGATCGTCTACGTCTGGAACAGCGACGAGCTTATGAAGTTCATCTTCATCTTCGCTGGCATCGTCCTTCTCATCGTTGGCGTCTTCGCCCTTCTCGGCACCATCCTCACTCCCCTTGGAAAAGGCAAGAAAGAGGAAGCCACTGTCGTCGATGCAGAAGTCACTGTCGAAACTCCTGTCGCATCCAAGGAAGCCTCCGTTGAAGTTCCGGGTGCAGAAGAATCCAAATAATTCCTTCTAACCATATGCGAAAAGCCATCCGGAGTTCCGCGGATGGCTTTTCTAATACATGTATAAGCTATTTAGAGGCCTTTGCAGCCACGACAAGGTTCTCCATGAGGGAAATCCTGGTCAATAGTCCAACGCCGCCAGGAACGGGCGTTTGGATGGCAACGGGGAGGTTAGGGACGGCATCGCCATGAAGCTTGCCATCTTCCCCGCGATTAATGCCAACGTCGACGATGACGGCATCCTTCTTATAGGAAAAATGGGAATCAAGGTAGCCTTCTTTTCCGATGGCGATGACGATGAGGTCGCCATGTGCGATATAAAACTGTTTGTCTTCTTCGGTGGTTCTGCTGTGAAGTATCGTGACGTTGCAGTCGTATCCCTTGGAAGAGAGAAGCCTGGCCATTGGCTTGCCAACGATGTTGCTGCGTCCCAGGACAACGGCATTCTTGCCTTTGAAGGTGAATCCTTCGTTGCGGAGATAATCCACGATGCCCTTAGGCGTGCATGGGATGAAGGTGGTAAGGGGATGGAAGCCATCGACGTCTTTGCTTGGGGAGACGGCCATCTTCACTGCTTCTTCATTGATATGAGAAGGGAGCGGAAGCTGGACGATGAGGCCATCTACGCCGGGATCGTTATTGGCTTTCTCAACAAGGCTAAGAACCTCTTCCTGAGAGGCGGAGGGATCAAGCTTCCATAGTTCAGCATTGGCGCCGATTTCATCAGCATCCTTAAGCTTGCCTCTAACATAGGCGTTGGAGGCCGGATCATCGTTGGCCTGAATAATAATGAGATGAGGTTTCTTTGGGAGAGAAAGGATTTCTTTCTTCAGCTCTTCCTTGCGGAAGGCAACATATTCCTTAATGGTCATAACGTTGAGTATTTTACCATAGCGAAAAAAGAAAAGGGCAAGCGCCCTTAAAGAAGAAAAAAGACCCAAAGGTCTCTATTAGAAGTGAAGATACGGAAGCAAGGCTAGGGCCGACTCAGCAGAGGAGGTTTCTTCGCTGGAGGAGGCAAGTTTGCCGTTGCTGACGGAGATGACAACCGCCATGAAGAGAAATAGAACGGCGAAGGCAAAGGTAAGCCAGGTGACAACCTTTTCGGAGCCGCGTTCCTTCTGCTTGACAAAGACATTGAGGCCGCCGCCGGTGATAGCGCCGGAAGCACCTTCGGATTTACCGCCCTGGAGCAAGGACAAAATGATGATGATCAAGCTCACGATAATGAAGAGAATGTCGTACCACTTAAGCATATTAGTTTTCTCCTTTCTCTACAGAATTTGCGTTTATAAAGTTACTCTAGTTGGGTTGCTTTAGCAACTCAAACCAATAAGTCCTTTAGATTGAATATCTTTTCACCGGTGACTTTTTCGTAGCGATTGTGACGGTCAACGACGATGGAATCCACGTTTGCCTTATGTCCAGTTTCACCATCCTGGAGCGAATCTCCAACGTAAACAGTGGAGAAACGGTGGTCGATTTTCATGTCTTCCTGCGCCTTATAGATGCAATCGGGGGCCGGTTTGGCATGCGCGACCCTTTCGCTGCCGACGATGGTTTCAAACACATCTGGGAAATTTAGCAGCTTTAAGGTCAATTCGATGTGATGGGTCGTGTTGTTTGAGACGATGCCAAGCCTTTTGCCCCTTCTTTTCAGTTCCTTAAGAACCTCGAACGTTTCGGGGAATGGCTTAATCATCTCAATGAATTCCGGATTGTCCAAAGCCTCGACGATCTTGGCGATGAACAAAGGCCTATCCTCTTCCTTAACGTTCTTCTCATCCATGACCTCGGTGAGGTTATGATGGGTGAACTCCTCAATCTCCGCATCGGTGATGTCATGCATGCCAATGGCATCAAAGCCAAATCGAAAGGTCGGATATAGGGAGTCAATGGTATCGCAGAGGGTGCCATCGAAGTCGAATAGGTAAACGTCGTAGTCTTTCATCGTTGGTTAAGTTGGGCTTTGGCCTCAAAGAGGATGTCGCGAAGCTCGGCGGCGCGCTCGAAGTCGTAGGCCTTGGCGGCGGCCTTCATCTGCTTCTCGATATCGGCGATGCGCAGCTCCATCTCTTTGCGAGAGGTCTTGCCGTCGTCGTTGATAAGGGCCTTAACCTCTTCCTCGCTGTTATGCAGCGGCGGGCGAAGCTCCTTGGCAATGGTTGTTGGAATGATGCCATATTCCGCGTTATAGGCTTGCTGAATTTCACGGCGTCTATTGGTCTCAGCGATAGCCTCCTTCATGGAGTCGCTGTAATAGTCGGCATACATGATGACCTCGCCTCTGGCGTTACGCGCGGCGCGGCCAATGACCTGAATAAGGGATCTAGTGGATCTAAGGAAGCCCTCTTTGTCGGCATCGAGGATGCAGATAAGGGAGACTTCTGGGATATCTAAGCCTTCGCGTAACAAGTTGATGCCGACGAGGACATCGTATTTGCCTTTGCGAAGCTGATAAATGATCTCGGAACGCTCAAGGGTCTTGGTCTCGTTATGGAGATAAGTGACCTTGATGCCGTGGTCCTTAAGGAATGATGTAAGGTCTTCAGCCATCTTGATGGTGAGGGTGACGATCATCGTTCTCTCGTTCCTCTCAATCCTCTTCTTGATCTCAGACATGAGGTCATCGATCTGGCCCATGGTCGGACGAACGTGAATGATCGGGTCGAGTAGGCCAGTCGGACGGATGATCTGCTCAACGACCTCCCCTCCCGTCCTTCCAAGCTCATAATCACCTGGGGTAGCGGAGGTGCAGACGCAGTTGGCAGGCATCAACGCCTCGAACTCAGAGAAGTTCAAAGGACGGTTGTCTAGGGCGCTAGGAAGGCGGAACCCGTATTCTACAAGCGTGAGCTTTCTGCTGCGATCTCCGTTATACATACCGCGGATTTGCGGGAAAGTTACGTGAGATTCATCTATAAGGAGGAGATAATCATCCGGCATATAGTCGATGAGGCAGAACGGGCGTTCCCCCTCTTTTCGACCATCGATATGGCGGGAGTAGTTTTCAATGCCAGGGCATCTGCCGAATTCGAGCATGCTCTCCATATCCTGACGGGTGCGCATCTCAAGGCGTTCCGCCTCCAGAAGCTTGCCCTCGCTACGAAGAACGGCAAGCCTATCCTCAAGTTCTGCGGAGATACTCTTGCAAGCGGCCTCGATACGCTTTCTAGTGGAGGCATGGTCGTAAGCTGGGAAGAACGGATAGGTTTGATACGTGCGTTGGATTTCGCCGGTTAAGATATCAACCTGGGCGATGGATTCAACTTCGTCGCCGAAGCAATCGATGCGGATATAGAAATCGCGGGTGGCAGGGCAAATATCGATGGTATCGCCCCTGACGCGGAAAGTACCCGGTTTCAGTTCAAGGTTATTGCGGGTGTACTGCGCGTCGAGAAGCTGGCGGAAAAGGCCCTTGCGGTCAAGGGTTTCACCTACGCGGACTTCAAAGATTAGGCCTAAGTATTCATTCGGATCGCTTAAGCCATAAATCGCCGCGACGGAAGCGACGATGATGGTGTCGCTACGGGAAAGAAGCGAGTTCATGGCCGAAGTTCTCATCATATCGATCTCTTCGTTCATGACCGCGTTCTTATCGATATAGGTATCGGTTTTGGGGATATAGGCTTCCGGCTGATAGAAATCGAAGTTGGAGATGAAATACTCCACTCGATTCTCTGGAAAGAGCTCTTTGAACTCGCCATAAAGCTGAAAGGCGAGGGTCTTGTTATGGACCATGACCAAAGTTGGTCGGTTGAGCGCGGCGATGATGTTGGCGTCGGTGAAGGTTTTGCCGGTACCGGTAGCGCCTTTGATAACCTGGACGCGTTTTCCATCCATAACGCCCTTGAGAACCTGCTCAATGGCGTGGGGCTGGTCGCCGGTAGGCTTAAATTTGGATACGAGCTTAAACGGGCGAACTTCGCGTTCAATCTTGTTGGCCATTATTCAGCATCCTCCTTCTTTTCGTTGATACGCTCGGCAATGGATGCGCGGGGCATAGCAAAAGGAACGAAACCCTCACCGTTAACAGTGGAGGCAGGGCTGATAATCATGAAGGCTTTGGGGTCGACGCTGGAGACGAAGGCTTTTAGCCTGGTTGCCTGTTCGCGGCTCAAAGCAACCTTGATGACGCTCTTGGGGTCACCAGTATAGGCGCCTTCGCCATGGAGAATAGTGCAGCCTCTTTCGAGACTATCTTCAATGAAATCGACAATTTCCGGATAGGAATCGGAAATGATTTCCACGACGAAATAGCAGTTGCTAGAAACGTAAACGACTTGAATCATGAAGGCGCAGACGAACGCGCTGATAATGCCAATGAGGCCTAAGGCCATCATGTTGGGTTCGCTGTTCCACATGGCGATGATGCCAGTGGCAACGATCGTGGCATCGATGATGAAGGTGCCAAGGGATTCTTTAATCGGGGTGAATTTAGCGATGAGGATGGCGATGACATCAAGGCCACCAGTGCTTCCGCCGCCCAAAAAGGTAACAGCAACGCCCAAACCAATGAGTACACCGCCGAAGATGGCGCAAAGCAAATAGCCCATCATCGGTTCAGATGCTGGGTTGTTGATCAAACTGGCCGTAATGAAATCGAACCATCCGGTTCGATACATCAAAGAGTAGAAAGCCGGATAGATGATTGACGCGTATAGCGTGTGCGCGGCAAACTTTTTGCCCAAGGCGATGAAGCCAATGATGAAACAGAGGATTTCCAATCCCCAGGTCACAAGGTCAACAGCCATGAAGTCGCTGCCGCTAGCAGTAATGAAGTGCTGGACGATGATGCCAATGCTGGCGATACCGCCCGTGAGCAGCTTTGCAGGGACGATGAACATTGCATCGCCCAAAGCAAGGACAAAGCAGCCCAACGTGATCAAGAAAATATTCTTAAACCACGCAAAAAGCTGCTTTTTGTTCTGGAATTTACTTTTTAGGTTCATCTTTTCTGGCCTCCATCTCGAGGTAGGAGAAGATGAACTGGTTGATGTCGCCGTCCATTACGGAAGCGATATCGCCCACTTCGAAGTTGGTGCGGTGGTCCTTAACCATCTGGTAAGGCTGGAAGACGTAGCTACGAATCTGGCTCCCCCATTCAATGTTTTTCTGTTCGCCGACGACGGACTTAAGCTGGCGCTCGCGCTCTTCGAGTTTGCGCTGCATAAGCTTATCGGTGAGCATCTGCATACAGGTCGCTTTGTTGAAAAGCTGGCTGCGCTCTACCTGGCAGCTGACGACGATGCCAGTCGGAAGGTGGGTGATACGGACTGCGGAGGAGACTTTGTTGACGTTCTGTCCACCAGCGCCGCCGGAACGATAGGTATCAACCTTTAGATCCTTAGGGTCGATGACAATATCGGAAACAGCGCCGAATTCCGGGACAACGTTAACGGAAGCGAAGGAGGTATGTCTTCTCGCATTGGCATCGAAAGGAGAGATACGAACGAGGCGGTGGACGCCCTTTTCGCTCTTGAGCATGCCATAAGCATCTTCGCCGATAACCTTGATGGCAGCGGACTTAATGCCTGCTTCATCGCCATCTTCGACGGAGATGATCTGAATCTTGAAATTGTTGCGTTCAGCGAAGCGGGAATACATGCGAAGAAGCATGGAGGCCCAGTCCTGAGCTTCGGTTCCGCCTGCGCCAGGGTGAATTTCGAGAGTGCAGTTTAGAGAATCATATTCGCCAGAGAAAAGAAGCTTGTGGTGCATGGCTTCGCACTCAACGGAAAGCTCCTGTTCCATGGAGTCGACGAGTTCTTTCATTTCCTCGTCGGCATCGGTGGTCTCACCGAGCATGTCGGTGATGTCCTTAAAGGCGGAGGAAGCCTTTAGATAGCCTTCCTTCTTGTTTTGCAAAGCAGATAGGCGGCTGCTGACAGCCTTGGCAGCGTTCTGGTCATCCCAGAATCCTTCGGCGTTCTGTTTGGCCTCTAGCTCTGCAATTTCTGCATCGATTTTGGGGAGGTCAAAGAGAATCACCGAGCTGCGAGACAAGCTTGCCCAAATCTTGGGCAGCCTGTTTTAGTTCGACTAGCTCTTTCATACTATTCCTTTGGTTTTTTATTACTTGTTTTCGGCCTTATTCTCTTCAGTTGGAACGTCGATGGCAACCGGTTTGTCCTCAAGGGCAACGGTTTCTTCCTTCATTTCAACTTTGGCTTCATGGACATCTTCGGCATTAGAGGTCTCCTCTTCCGGGGCTTTGGAGTGTTCAGGGGCCGGGGCTTCGGCAGGTTTTGCTTCCTCAATTGCTTCTGGCTCAGCCGGGGCGGCAGAGGGCTGCTCGGCGGCAGGGGCGGCGGCTTCAGGAGCTGGCTCCTCGCGCTTGACGAGGCGGACATTCATGAAGTTATAGGCGCAGTCGACGGAGATGTTCTGATTCATCTCGCGGAAGAGAGAATAGCCTTCGTTGACGTAGTCCTGTAGCGGGTTGGTCTGCGCATAGCTGCGTAGGCCGATGCCCTCACGGAGATGGGACATGGTGTCGATGTGCTTGGTCCAGTTACGGTCGATGACGGTGAGGGAAATCTGACGTTCCACCTGGTCAGCCTGTTCAGCGGGCCAAGTCTTTCTCTTGCGGAGATAGCTGGAATATAGGAATTCGCCTAGGTCTTCGCCTCCTTCTTCCACAGAAGCTTCATCATAAGCTTTGGCGGGGAAGGATCCTTCCGGAACAAATGCGGGTTCGACGAGTTTGCGGAGGGCTTCGCCAGAGATTAGGCCCTCGTCACGGCCAGCATTGGTGGCCTTCTTTGCGAGGAAGTTACCAGTCTCCTGGAAGAAGCTATGGACCAATTCGGTGATATCGCCAGCCAGCATGATGTTGTCGCGCTTGGTGTAAACGATCTGTCTCTGCTTCGCGAGAACATCATCGTAGTCGAGCAAATTCTTGCGGGTATCGAAGTTGCGGCCTTCGATCTGCTTCTGGGCATTGGTGATGGCATTCTGAATCATCTTCATCTCGACGTGTTCGGAGCCAATGAGCTTCTTGAAATATTCGCGACGGTTGTCGTCGATGAATCTTCTCATGAGCTCATCGTCGAAAGAGACGAAGAAGCAGGAATAGCCCGGGTCGCCCTGACGGCCGGAACGGCCACGGAGCTGGTTATCGATACGTCTGGATTCGTGACGTTCGGTGCCAAAGACGCATAGACCACCAAGTTCTCTGACGCCTTCGCCTAGCTTAATATCGGTACCACGGCCTGCCATGTTGGTGGCAAGGGTAACGGCGCCGCGGGTACCGGCCCGAGCGATGATTTCGGCTTCACGGGCCTGGTTTTTAGCGTTTAGAACCTCATGCGGAATACCGACGGCGGTGAGTCTGGCAGAGATTTCTTCGTTGGATTCGACGGAGACGGTACCGATAAGGATCGGCTGGCCCTTCTCGTGGACCTTCTTAACCTCGTCGACGAGGCCTTTGATCTTGTCTTCGTGGGTCGCGTAGATTCTATCGAGGTCATCGATGCGGATAACAGGACGGTTGGTCGGGATGACGATAACCCTCATGTTATAGATTTTCTCGAATTCTTCCTCTTCGGTCTTGGCGGTACCGGTCATGCCGGAAACCTTCTTGTAGAGGCGGAAGAAGTTCTGATAGGTGATGGTGGCGAGAACAGTGGTCTCCTGTTTGATTTCGACACCTTCCTTAGCCTGAATAGCCTGCTGGAGGCCATCGTTATATTCACGGCCTTTCATGATACGGCCGGTGAATTGGTCAATTAGCTGGATCTGTCGATCGCGGTCGACCATGTATTCGACGTCGCGGTGCATGATGTAGTTAGCCTTTAGAGCCTGGTGGATACGGTGGACGAGGTCCTGGTGCTCTGGGTCGTAAAGGTTGCGGATGCCGAACATCTGCTCGGCCTTGTTATTGCCCTCATCGGTGAGGTTGCAAGTCTTGGTCTTGATATCGACGGTGAAATCGACTTCCGGCTTGAGGTACTTAACGAAGCGATCGGCAACCATGTACTGGCTGGCCGCGGCTTTCTTGCCACCAGAAATGATTAGCGGGGTACGGGATTCATCGATAAGGACGGAGTCGGCTTCGTCGACGATGCAGAAGGAAAGTCCGCGGAGAACGCGGTTCTCAACAGACTGAGTCATGTTATCGCGCAGATAATCGAAGCCAAGTTCGGAGTTCGTGGTATAGGTGACGTCGCAAAGATAGGCTTCCTTTTTCTCAGCGGGGGACTTGGAGGCGAGGTTGATGCCAACGGTCAAGCCGAGGAAGCGATAGACGCGTCCCATCTCCTCTGCGTCACGAGAGGCGAGGTATTCGTTAACGGTGATAACGTGAACGCCATTGCCGGCAAGAGCGTTGAGGTAAACGGCCATGGTCGCGGTGAGGGTCTTACCTTCACCAGTTCTCATTTCAGCAACATTGCCGCCGTGAAGAACGAGGGAACCGACGATCTGAACCTTGTACGGATAGAGGCCAAGGGCACGCCTAGCACCTTCACGGCAAACCGCGAAAGCTTCGTACTTGATGTCCTCCATGGTCTTAGCGCCAGATCTTAGGAGTTCCTTGTATTCCTTGGTTTTGGCGCGGAGCTCATCATCGGAAAGGGCAGCCATCTTGTCCGCATAGGACATGACGATGTCGGCTTCCTTCATGTATTTGTTGAGTTCGCGTTTTTCGAAATTGAAGATTTTTTCAATAATGTTAGCCACGTGTATACTCCCTGAAAAAACAGCGGGTTAATCTTACCATTAGAGTAGACTCTAATCAATTCAGCGCATTCGCTATGTTTTGCCCTTAAAGCACAATACTAGGCCGATTGCCTTCTTTGCCCCTGTTTTTTCCAGTAGGTTCAGGCATTGAATCAGTTTCGATTCTTTTGAAAGACAATCGTCAAAAACAACCACCGTTTTACCCCGAATTCGGATACCGTTTTGCAATTTGATGCGGATTGTTGGTTCTTTGCTCTCACCTTTTTGACTGCATGATTCAGAATCGATTTGCTCGAAATAAAAACATTTCTGCAATGGGTGTTTTATTTGTTTCAAAATCTCCTCGTTCGCAGAAAAGCCCCTCTCCCGGAATTGTTCAGGCGACGTCGGAACGAAAGTTAAAACGGCGCGGGAAAACCTTAGGGAAAGCAGGTCGGCATAGGGGTTTAGAAAAACACAGGCCAGTTCAATGTCGCCGCAGTCTTTCAGCTGTCTTAGATGCGAATTCACGCCCTCTTCGTTGTCATAAACCGACCATACCTCAAAGCCATCGATCATGGCTGAATGCAGATTTGGCTGTAGGCTTTCTAGACATTTACTGCAAAGATGTGGCGCAGTGGCAGAAAGCATCCTCCAGGAGTTAGGTTTTATCTTTTCGAAGCACACTTTGCAGAAAGGTGTTGCAGTACTCAATTTCCCTAATTGCTGCATCCATGGCCTCGCTGGTTTTGCTGCCGACGAATGTGACTTCTCCTTTTGGCGCATCCATTTTCCTCCCTGCCCTTCCGGCAATTTGTATCAAAGCGGCCGCATCGTAGATCCGATTATCCGCATGAAAGACGATGACCTGTAGGTTCTTGATGGTTACGCCGCGTTCTAGAACCGCAGTCGTGATCAAAAAGGGGTATTTCCCATCCTTGAAGTTTTGGATGATCTTCTCTCTCCCCTCACGTTTTGAAGAGACGTAATTGCCGCCAGACACGCCAAAGCAAACGATGCGAAATAGGCTTTCAGACAAAGAGACGCTTGGCACGAAAACAAATACGGGTTTCCCTTCTTTCTTATACTTTCTAAGTTTGGAAATTAACCACAATTTCTGTAGTCGTCCCGGCAAAGTCACAATGCTGGGGACCGGAATAGGATGCTTATGAAAACGGGTATGAAGAGTAAGCATCATGTGACCCGGGGAACGGTATTCCTTCACAACCTCCTTTGATGGGGTGGCTGACATCATCAAACAATGGCCTTTTAAGGCCTGACGGAACATATCCAGAAGAAGGTCGCTTCCCTTGAATGGAAAGGCATCGATTTCATCCATGACAAGCAGGTCAAAATAATGGGGATAGCGATAGAGCTGATGGGTCGTTAAAATGACGCAATCTGCCTCTAAAGTCGATACATGTCCCCCATAAACGGCCACAACCTTCTGTTCGGGAAACGCCTCTTTCAATCTAAAGAAAAGCTCGATGACAACGTCTCTTCTAGGCAAGGCAAACCCTACTTTTAATCCCAAGCTCATCGCATAGGCAATCACGCCATAGCTAATCTCGGTTTTCCCTGAGCCGCAGACGGCATAAACAAGGGTGTCGATTCCCGATTTGAAATTCGCAATGATCTGGTTGGAAAGCTCATTTTGCTCCTTCGATAATGGGTACTTCAAAGACAGCCTGACGTTCTGCATTTTTCCAGGCTTAAACTTGGCTTCTTTCCCCGCGAAGCCGATGCATCTGCGGCAGTAAGGCTCACCGTTTCGATGCCCAATAAATCTTGGGTCTTTGTTTCCGCATCTAGGGCAAATAAAAATACTTTCCACATTACCTTATAAGATGGGAAAAATAAAAAAGGCTACTAGATTTCTCTAATAGCCCCAGTTTCCTTTTGTTCAGCACTCAATCTGAGAGACGCGGCGATGATGTTTTTCCTCAACGGAGAATTTCTCGCTTAGGAAGATATCCACGCGGCGGAGAACATCTTCTTCCTTCATGTATTTGGCGCCAAAGGAGACCATGTTCGCGTTGTTGTGGCTGCGGGTTTTACCCGTTGCGTCATCGTCATACCCCATGCCGCAGCGGATGCCATGGACCTTATTGGCGGTGATCATAACGCCCTCGCCGGAGGTGCAGCAGACGATGCCTAGCTCAGCGGAGCCATTGGCGACGTCTTGGGCGGCCTTTCTAGCGAACTCAGGATAGTCACAGGAGAAGGTGTTGAAGGTGCCTTCGTCCAAGACTTTGATGCCCATGCATTCCAGGTGTTTCACGATGTTCTCCTTCAAGAAGAAAGCGCCGTGGTCACAGCCAATGGAAACAGTCATCTTCGCTTGATCGGCAACTGCTTTAATCTCGGCGAACGGGATAGGCCCTTCTCTCACCAAAGAGATTTCGGGGCCACCCATGTTAACGATGGTAGAAGCCTGCATCGAGGTGCATTCGCCTTTAATGATGGCGGGAACCTCGGATTTGAAGACCTCATAGGTCTGCTCAAACGTGGTGGAAGTCAGCTCGCCGGAGATATTGGCGGAGGGAACAAGCAGCGGAGCACCAACCTTATCGATAAGGTCGAGGAGCTCTTTGCTGTCCGGGACGCGGACCCCGATGAGTGGGGTGCCAAGGGTGACCCATTCCGGAAGGCCAGGTCTTGCCTTCAATAGCAAGGTGATTTGGCCAGGCATGTACTTCTTCATGACGGCGATGGACCTAACGTCCACCTCTGCATAGCGGGCGACGTCTGCTAGGCAAGAGCACATCAAGGTAAAGGGCTTGGTCGGCGGGCGACGTTTGATCTTCGCAAGCTTCTCAAACGCCTCTTTCTTCGTAGAGATCGCACCCATTCCGTAGACGGTCTCAGTCGGGAAGCAGACGACCTCCCCTTCTTGAAGAAGCTTTACGGCCTCTTCCTTGTTTTTCCATTCCAGAACTTTGGTTTCCATAAGTACTCCTTAATGGCAGAAAACGAATAGGAAGCGGGTAAAGCCATTGAGGTCTTTCACGAATTCGAACTCGTAATCTTCCAAATATTTTTTCATTAGATCGGTGAGGTATTCCTCAAGGTCATATCCAATTTCGAAGGCCATGAGCAAAGTGCCCTTCTTAACCTTCTTATAATCGCGGAAGATCTCCTCGTAAGCGGAGTGATCCTTGTCTAGCCACAAAGCTAGGCCCGGCTCGTAGTTTTTCACAGAATCCTGGGTCTCATCCTTATTAAGGATATACGGAGGATTAGAGATAATGATATCAATGTTCATGTTGGCATCGATATAAGGCTGGAGAGAAGGCCCTTCTAGGACGTTGACGTTCATGCCAAGGTCATGGAAGTTCTTCTTCGCAACCTCTAGCGCGTCTTTGGAGACGTCGCTGGCGGAGACGAGCCAGTTGTGGAACATGGTCTTCAGCGCGATGGCGATCGCGCCGGAGCCGGTGCCGATGTCGGCGACGACCAACCAGTTCCTAGGATCATAGTAGTCGTAGATCTTCTCGCTGAGCATCGCGACCAATTCCTCGGTCTCTCCTCTTGGGATGAGAACGCGCTCATCCACGTAGAGTTTATTCTGAAGGAATTTGGCCTCATTGATGATGTATTCGACGGGTTCTCCCTTCAAAAGCCGCGCAAATTGGCCACGGAATAGGTCATATTGCGTGAATTCGTCATCGGCGTGATAAAGGGTATCGATCTGTGCCTCATAGCCCATATCGTGAGCGATGAGGAGGCGAATGTCGCCCGAAAGGACGCCCTGGGGCTTTCCTTCCTTAATCGCTTCCTGATATGCCTCTGAGATCTTAATCATTCTTTTCAGCCTCTAGCATCTTCTGCTCCTGGTCGAAATGGATAAGGGCCTCAATAATGGGATCGAGTTCGCCTTCCATAACGCGGTCGAGCTGGTTGATGGTGAATCCGATACGATGGTCAGTGATGCGGTTCTGAGGATAGTTGTAAGTACGGATCTTCTCAGAGCGCTCGCCGGTGCCAACCTTAAGCTTTCTTTCGGCTGCACGTTTGGAATCTTCCTGCTCCTGATAGAAGGCCGCGACTTTGGCACGGATCATCTGCATGGCGATTTCCTTGTTCTGGAGCTGGGCTTTTTCTGTCTGGCAAGCAGCGACAAGGCCGGTCGGCAAGTGGGTGATACGGACGGCGGATTCGGTCTTGTTGACGTTCTGTCCACCAGCACCCTGGGAGTGATAGGTATCGATTTTGAGGTCGGCCGGATTGATTTTGATATCGAGTTCCTGAGCTTCCGGCATGACCAAAACGGTCGCGGTAGAGGTGTGAATGCGGCCAGCGGATTCGGTCTTCGGGACGCGCTGAACGCGGTGAGCGCCGGATTCAAACTTCAATTTAGAGTAAACGGAATTTCCTTTGATGGAGAAGATGACCTGGGAGTATCCGCCGGAAGGGCCCATGGAAGCTTCCATCAATTTAATGGTCCAGCCCTGTCGTTCGGCGTAGCGGGAGTACATTCGGAAGAGGTCGCCGGCGAAAATATCGGCTTCATCGCCGCCGACGGCACCGCGGATTTCAACGATGATGTTCTTGTCATCATTGGGGTCCTTCGGAAGAAGAAGAGTCTTAAATTCAGCTTCCATCGCGGCCATCTTTTCTTCATCTTCCTTGCGGGTTGCTTTAGCAAATTCAGCCATTTCCGGGTCGCTTTCAAGCTCAAGGGAGTCCTTGGCGTCCTGCTCAAGCTTTAGGTATTCGTTGTAGCGAAGGGCTGCTTCTTCGATGTTGCTCTTCTGTTTGGAAATCTTGGTGAAGCGCTCAACGTCACTCATGATCTCTTCGTTTTGTAGTTCTTTTTCTAGTGACTCGTAGCGATCTTTGGTCGCTTCGAGGCGTTTTCTCATACTTTCATCCATAATAAAATCTACCTATTTCGCGGCCGCATTATAACACGGGAAAGAAGACTCTCCTAATCAAAGATTAGACTAGGAGGTGAGCCGCTTAGACGATATAATCAACAAGAACGTTTATGGCCTACACTGCACTTTATAACAAATACCGCCCGCACACTTTTGAAGAGGTCGCGGGCCAGCAGGCAATCGTCAGAACCCTGCGGAACGCTATCGCCAACAACAAGATCGCGCATGCCTATCTTTTCTGTGGCCCCCGCGGCACGGGAAAGACCTCTATGGCCAGGCTTTTTGCCAAGGCCTTAAACTGTGAAGAAGGCGTTGGTCATCAGTGCAACCATTGCGAAAACTGCATTCAGCTCAATGAGGGGTCTCATCCTGACGTCATCGAAATCGACGCCGCGAGCAACAATGGCGTCGACCAGGTCAGAGACCTTATCGATCAGGTTCGCTACAGCCCTTTAAAAGGCCGTTATAAGATCTACATCATCGACGAAGTCCATATGATGAGCTCCGGCGCATTCAACGCTTTGCTCAAAACCCTAGAAGAACCGCCTGATCACGTCGTGTTTATTCTCGCCACCACCGAGCCACACAAGGTTCTTCCGACCATCCTTTCCCGCTGCCAACGCTATGACTTCGGCAAAATCGCCGATAGCGACATGCGCAACAAGCTTGTTGGGATCCTCAACGAAGAAAAGGTCAAATACGAAGATAACGCCCTCAACGAAATCATCGATCTCGCCGATGGCGGTATGCGTGATGCCTTGTCTATCTTGGACCAGGCTCTCGCCTATGGCGGAAATGAATTGCTAGAAAAAGACGTTCTTTCCGTCTTCGGCCTAGCCTCTACCAAAGAAAAGGTCGAACTATTAAAGACCATTGCCTCCAGCGATATTAGCGGCGTTCTAGGAAAGCTCAATGACTTTCTTAACGCCGGCATCGATATCAAGAGGCTCTCCGCCAACTTGCTCGATATCCTTAAAGACCTCCTCATCTATGAGAAAACCAACGATGGCTCCCTCATTAAGGTTCTTAAAGCCAACGATGCGGAAGAACTATCCCAGTACATCAATCCCCGCCTGGCCAACAAGATGATCGACATCCTCTTGAAAGCCCAGTTGGATTTCAAATCCGTCTCTAACATCCGTTCCCTATTCGAATTGACCTTGCTTCAGCTTGCTTCTCTCAATGGCGAGCCCGAATCGGTCGTCGCCCCGATGGCAAAGCCAGTTGCCCCCAGACCAAAACCGGTGCCGGCAGCCAAGCCTGTCGAGCCCTCTCCAGTCCCGGCGCCTAATAGAGCCCCTGCAGTCTCCGAGCCGACACTCGCCTTCCCCAACCCAAAGTCAGTCAAACCAACTCCATCGCCCAAGCCGATGGTTGAAGAAGAGCCCAAAGGCCCCTATACCGGCACTTCCGCTCCCGCCTTCTTATTCGAAGACGACGAGACAGATAAAAAGCCTGCAAAAACTGAACCAATCCCAGCAAAACCCGCTCAAACGCCTGCTCCAGCACCCGTGAAGGCAGTCCCCGAGGAAAAGTACCACGCCCCCGTTGCCACCCCGGCAATCGATGCCAGCAAAGTCATGCACGCCAGCATTGAGGTCATGGGTGACCCTATCGTCCTCGATGACAATGTCTGCATCGACATCATGACTCTTGGTCCCAAATTCAAAGCCGAAAGACAGTCTCTCCGCGAAAAATGGGATTCCTTCAATGAGATGAGGCTTGATCCCAAGATTGGAGACGCCGCCACCTTGCTTTCACAGGGCAAGCCCTTCTGCCTTTGCAAAGAAGCTTTGCTCGTCAACTTCAACTTCACCAACCAAAAAGACCGCGCCAATATCGCGGCCAATCAAGAAACCCTCCAGGATATGGTCGAGAGCATCCTCGGAAGGCGCGTATTCGTCTATGCCCTCGACCGCGAGGATTCTAACAGAATCCAGCGTTCCTACTTCAGTTTGGCACAGCTCAGCAAATTGCCTGATCCTGACACCATAAAACTTAATCTACCCAAGGAGTATTAATCATGAACCAAATGCAACAGATGCTCGCCAATGCGCAGCGCATGCAGAAAGCCCTAACTAAAGCCCACGCCGAACTCGACGCGAAGGAATTCGCCGTCAGCAAGAACGGCATGGTCGAGATGGTCGTTCTCGGCAACAGAACAATCAAATCCATCAACATCGACGAAGAAGCTCTCTCCGCCGACAACAAAGAGATGCTCGAAGAGACCATCGTCCTCGCCCTAAACGAGGCCCTTGAGCAGATCAACAAGGCCAACGAAGAGATCGAGCAGAAGATCACTGGCCAGGCCGGGATGCTCTTCTAATGAAAGACCTCCCGACTTATAGCGCCCTCGTAGATTCCTTTTCTAAATTGCCTGGCGTCGGCACCAAAACCGCCGAGAGAATGGCCTATGCCGTTCTAGAGATGAAAGAAGAGGACGCTTTAGAGTTCTCTTCCGCCATCAAAGCCGCGAAGGAGAAAGTCCACAAATGCCCAAACTGCGGTTTATATGCAGAAGGGGAACTTTGCGATGTCTGCAACGATCCTTCCCGCGACCACAGTACCTGCATCGTCGTCAGCTATCCCAAAGATGCCCTTGCGTTCGAGAAGCTCAACGACTTTCATGGTGTCTACCACGTCCTAGGCGGCGTCATTGCCCCCTCTAAAGGCATGGGTGGCGGCGATTTGGCAATCGATTCGCTTCTTGACCGCATCGACAAAGAAGGAATCAAGGAAGTCATCATCGCTACCAACCCTACGTTGGAAGGCGAGACCACCGCACTATTTGTCGCTCGTATTCTAGAGAAAAAAGGAGTCACTGCTTCGAGACTAGCCTATGGCCTCCCGATGGGCGCTTCTTTGGATTATGCCGATTCTTTGACCTTGACTAAGGCCTTGGAGGGAAGGAAAAAGATATGAGTTTATTCATCACCCTTGAAGGCGGAGAAGGCTCCGGCAAGAGCACCGTCCTCCGTAACATCGTCTCCGCTCTTGAAAAGGAAGGCTACGCGGTCATCACCACTCGCGAACCGGGCGGAACCCCGATCTCTGAGGAGATCCGCAACGTCATCCTCGACAAGAAGAACACCGATATGGATCCACGCACCGAGGCTTTGCTATACGCAGCCAGCCGTCGTCAGCACCTTGTCCAGAAGGTTTGGCCAGCCCTAAAGGAAGGCAAGATCGTCCTTTGCGACCGCTACCTCGACTCCTCTTTGGCCTACCAGGGCGGTGCGCGAAACCTCGGCATCGATGAGGTTTTGAGCATCAACATGTTCGCAACCGAGGGCACCTTTCCCGATATCACGTTGCTTTTCGATCTCGATCCCGAGGTCGGATTAAGCAGAATTGCCGCTAATGCCGGGCGTGAAGTCAACCGTCTCGACCTCGAGAAGATTGAATTCCATAAACAGGTCCGCGCCACCTTCCTTTCCCTTGCTAAGCGCTATAGCGATCGTTTCGTCGTCCTCGACGCGAGCAAGAACGTTGAGGACGTCACCGCGGATGCCCTTGCGGCCATCAAAGCCCGTTTGGAGAAATAAGCATGCTCGTTGGACCCTATGTCAAAAACAAACAGCCCCTGGTCTACAGGACTTTTTGCAATGCCTTGGCATCGGGCCACCTAAGCCATGCCTATCTCCTCGTCGGTGAAGCGGGCACTCCGTTAAAGGAGACCGCCACCTATCTAGCAAAGAGCATTCTTTGCGACCATCCCAATCCCCTCGCAGACGAAGAATGCATCGTCTGTCAGAGAATCGACAGGGATGAGTACCCCGATTTCGTCTTCTTTGACGGCGCCGAAGGCTCCGTAAAAAAAGCAGACGTGTCTTCCATCACCTCGCTTTTCAGCCAAACGGCGCTAGAAGAGAAAGGCATCATGGTCTACGTCATCAACATGGTGGAGAACATGACCACGGAGGCCGCGAACTCTTTGCTGAAGTTCCTGGAAGAACCTCCAGAGAACACCTATGCATTCCTAACCGCCCAAAACGAAGCGAAGATCCTTCCGACCATCATCTCTCGCTGCGAGAAAATCAGACTTCTCCTCGCCCCTAGAAGCGAGGTCATCTCTGAAGCGGTTGCCCTTGGCGTCGATAAAGGAGACGCGGAAATCCTTTCCTACTTCTATAACGATGCCAGCCTTGTGAAGTCCAAATCCGAAGGTGAGGACTATCGCAGTGCGAAAAACTGTCTGGATGGCTTCCTTGAAGCCCTCGTCAGCGGTAGAAACTTTGCTAGATTCACAATGGAAAAAGACGTGATTCCAGTTCTAAAAGGCAAATCCGCTCTGCGCTTCTACTTCGATATGGTCGCCTTAGTACTTGAGGACGTGGTCGCTATGAGCCGTGGCTCCGCCATTACCTTGTCCTCATATGCTACAATACTAAAAGAATTAGCCGCGTCCTTGCCTCACATCGAGACGACGCTCGTTGATGTCATGACCATGCGCAACGAAATCGAATTCAATATCAATCCCGGCCTGCTGCTTGCGCATTTGGTCGACGTAATTACAAGGGAGTAAGACCCATGAGTGAAAATAACGATACCTATTTCGTAGGCATCCGCTTCAGAGGAAGCGATAAATCCTACTACTTCTCCACAACCTTCAATGATCTCAAGATCAATGATTTGGTTATGGTCGAAACCGTCTCCGGTTTGGAGATGGGCACGGTCTGCACCACCCCGGTCAGCACCGCCAACTATCACAGTGAACTTGCGCTTAAGCCAATTTTGCGTAAGCCGACCCAAGCTGACCTCGACGACTATAACTTTGCCATTGCCCAAAGCAAGAAGGCATTGCTAATCGTCCAAAAGGAAGCCAAGAAGCTTGACCTTCCGATGGACTTCCTCGATGCGGTTTATAACCTAGAGGGCACCTACGTCACCATCACCTACACCTCCCCGGAAAAACGTGTCGATTTCCGTGAATTACTCCGCAAAATCGCCCCGCTTTTGAAGGCAAGGGTCGAATTGCGCCAAATTGCATCCAGAGATAAAGCCAAAATGATCGGCGGTCTTGGCATCTGCGGTTTGCCGCTATGCTGCTCCACCTTCCTTAACCAGTTCGAGGGAATTTCCATCGCTAAGGCGAAGAACCAGATGCTCACCCTCAACATCCCGAAGCTCTCCGGACCTTGCGGCAAGCTTATCTGCTGCTTGGCGTTCGAAGATGAAGTCTATACCGAAGCAAAGAAGGAATTCCCGCGCCTGGGCTCCGTCGTTCATCTAGAAGAAGGCGACTACACCGTCGATTCGATGAATATCATCTCCCGCAACGTCCGCCTCGCCAATTCCGACCGCAGCGACTTCAAGACCGTGAGCCTTGAAGACTATCGTGCCATGGTCAACGGCACCTACAAACCGAAGATTGAGGTTATCAAGGCCCAGGAATACTCCTTGCCGGATTTTCACATTGCCCCCGCTGAATCTTTCGAGCGTGATGAAAAGGAAAACAATACCGCACGCCGCGATAATCGCAACGAACGCAGCAATAACAGCAACGGCAACCGCCGCGATGGGCATAAGAACGGCAGTAACGACCGGCATGACAGTCGCGAAAATCGCCGCAACGACCGCAACGATCGTAATGACCGGCGCAATAACGGCGGAAATAATCAAAACCGCAACCAAGGTAAGCAGCCTAACGGCAATAGCTCTCAGAACCGTCAGGGTGGTCAGAGCAACCAGAGGCAGGGAAATGGTGGGCACCACCATAACCACGGCCATAATCGTCCCAATAACCTCAACCGTGGCAATGGTGGAAATAAACCTGCCGACGGAGGCAATAAATGATTAAGCGCGAGCTTAATTTCGAGGGCACCTCCCCTCTGCTTTATCTCATCGCCACCCCAATCGGCAATCTCGATGAGATGACTCCGCGCGCACTGGCCGTTTTGAAAGAAGCGGATTACCTTGCCGCGGAAGATACCCGTAATTCCGGCAAATTGATGGCCCACTTCGGCATCGATAAGCCTTGGATTTCTTGCCACGAGCATAACGAACAAGAGGCAGGCGAGAGAATCGTCTCCCTTCTCCTCTCTGGCAAGAAAGTCTGCTACATGTCCGACGCCGGTTACCCGACGCTTAGCGATCCTGGTCAGCGCCTCGTCGCCAAATGCCTAGATAACGGCATCAAGGTCTCCGTCACCAGCGGTCCTAGCGCCGCCATCGACGCCCTTGCTTGCTCTGGTCTTGATAGCGATCACTTCTACTTTCAGGGATTCTTATCCCCGAAGGAATCAGAAAGGGCAAACGAGCTAAGAAAGCTCGCTGCTCGCGATGAGACCATCATCTTCTATGAATCCCCGCACCGCATCACCAAGACCCTTGTGGCCATGGCTGCTGGGCTAGGGGATAGAAGAGCGGTCATCGCTAGAGAGTTGACCAAAGCCCATGAGGAATTCATCCGCGGCACGCTCTCCGAACTTGCCCTAGAGCCGGAAGAGTCATTACGCGGTGAGATGGTTATCATCGTCGAGGGCAAAGCCAAGGAGCTTGATGCCGAGAAGAGTGATAACGATATCGCCTCCGCGCTTAAGGCCGAACTAGACCTTGGCCATTCCGGCAAGGAAGCCGTCAAGAACGTCTCCGCTAATCTCGGCGTTGCGAAAAACCGCGTTTACACGGTTTACGTCGAATCGTTTAAGAAGTAAAAACGGATACCGTTTCCAAATAAACTACTGAGAGACCGTTAATTCGGTCTCTTTTCTTTTGCGTTTCACTTCCCCACGGAAAGAAACAAAGAGATAAGCAGAATAGCCCAGGATTCCAAAGATGCTTAGCAAGACGCCGGTCTTAAGCTTCGGGGTCTCGTAGACGAGATGATAGCTAACCTTGCCCTTAGGCGCGACAAAACCGGTGAGGCCACCATCAAGGCGGAGCATCTGGCAATTCACCCTAGAGCCATCCTCTTTCTCAGCATAGGCATGCCAGCCCTCATCGTAGCCCATCTGGGTCTTAACGATGGTAGAGGCCTCGTATTCGGTGTGGAAAGAATAGCCATTGGTGATGGCTTTGACGTCTTTCAAAGCAGTGCTTCTTAAAAACGCCGCCTTCTCATCCATTTTAGCCTTCGGAACAATTGTGAATTGATAGTCGCTAGGATTCACAGAAGAGGTCGCGCCGGCGGAATAAGGCCAAATAAAAGCGATGGTTTTGACTTCTCCGGTGGCATAAAGGCCAATAGAGGAGCTTCTGCCTGCCCACCAGGCATTTAATCCAGCGGCAGCAACGTTGCCAAGGGTAGAGGCGTCGTAGCAAACGAGGCGGTCGTTGGCGTCGAACATCATGACCTTCGGCTGGGAATTGAAGCTGCTCTCGGTGATGTTGGTGTGATAAGTGAGCTGGAAATAGGCGCCATCTTCATCACAGAAAGAGGTGCCGTCATTTTTGGTGACAACGATATGATCGATGCCTTTCTTTGCGGTGGTGGCGGAGGTGAATTTGGCAGTGGCGCCATGGTGCTTGATGAAATAACCAGTGCCTTCAGAGCCATAGGGCTGGCCTTTATTCGGGAAGAGACGATCGCCTTCCACAAGCGGCTCGTACTTATAGAAGCTCAAACCGCTGCTATAGGAAATTGTGGTAAGGCCAAAAGGATTGCCGCCGACCGTGGGGGCGGTAGCGTAGGCAAACTCCTCAGGGAGAGTGACATCGTCATCGATGATGGCGCCGCTGACTAAGACCTCGTTCATGCGAAGGCTTTGTCTATGGGCATTATAGCTGCTTGGGGAGCGGGAGACCCAATCGGAAGAATAGGGGTTATCCTCATCGACGTTCATACGGTAAAGCATTGAGGGGTCAACGCCGTGTCCAAGGACGGGGAGATGATCTTCATCAACGCGATAGACGCGGTAGCGGTTGCGATCAGAGGAGGCTTCCTCGATTTCGCTCGCGCCGAAAGGAACGTTTTGGCCAACCCATTCATAGCGGTTGTCCCAATGGTTCTCCGTGACGTAGTAGCGATAGCCAAGGGCGACGTCCATGCCATATCTTCTATTGCGATAAGCGGCGCTCCAGCCATAGTTAACGAAGGTCTTCTCACCATAGGTGCCATCTTTCCCAGAATAGATAGAAGGCGGACACATCATGTAGTTCATGTATGCGAAATCCGTATCGGCATAGCTGATAAGAGAATGGAAGGAAGAAGAGCCAGCGGCGCCGGCAGCATATTGGAAGTTATTGGTGCCTTTGCCCTGGTCGAAATAGACGCGATAGTTAAGGTCACCCTGCTTCTTGATAGCCTCATTGGCGTAAACGGCAGAGGAGAGGTTCTCGCTTCCGCCCATGTAGGAGTTTTTGATCGACCACAGGCCATTGTAAAGGAAAGTCATGTTTCCCATGACAATGGCCTCGACGGCAATGAAACCAAATAAGACGTGATCCAGCCACTTCCTGCGGTAGCCAATGACCATGATGACGCCTTCGACGCCAACAAGGATCGCCTGGTAATAGAGATACCAATTCCTGGCTAAGCCGGAAATGGCTTCATCCGGCATGGAATAGCTAGTCGGATAATAGGTGACGTGGGTCACGCCGCTGAAGGTCTTATCCTTCAACATCCAATAGATGCTGCAATAGGCAACGATGGTCAAGACGAGGGAAACAAGCGTGCCGGCAAAAGGAATCCAGCGCGGGCTGTCTTTGCGCTGGTCATAGGCCCAGCAGCCATAATAGACGATGGATGGAACCAAGACGAAATACCATCTGCCGTAGCCATTTCCGGAGAATGCGAAGAAGAAATAGTAGGCAAACGTCGTGAATAGGCAGAGCAAGCAGAAGAAAATGGCGACGATGTGGCTCCATTTCTTCTCTTTCAGAGAGAAGATGATGCCCTGGAAGAATAAAACAACGAAGGGCGTGTAGCAGAAAATACTGGCAGTCCAGGCATCATAGGTGGTGCCGGTGCTCTTAAGCAGTGGCAAAGCGGTGAAGCCGCCGGTCGGGAAGAAGAAAGAGATATAACCCATGATTTCGCGGCCTGGATTCTCGCCGACTTCGAGGAAGAAATAATAGAAGGCAGTTTTTAGGTCTCCCGCCTTTAGAGAGGATAGGAAAGCAGAAAGGTAGGCAGAGCCAATAGAGGTGGTACGACCAGTTAGGGAGCTCATGCGGAAGCTGGGCAGTAACACCCAAGCCCCAAGCAATAGCCCAAGGGCAAAGCCTCCTACGCCCAAAGAGATAACCTTAAAGTTATCAGCCTTATTCCTTTCCTTGATGGTGAGGAAATAGCGCCAAACGGCATAGATGACACCCCAGATGCAAATGGTAACGACGAGGAGGAAGCAAGAGAGCATCATCAAGAACAAGCCCCAAACGAGGCAGGAGATCTTCTTCTCCTTGATGGTCTTCTCAATACCCAAAAGAACAAGCGGAACATAGGTGAGGGCGCTGACGAACGTCGGGAAGCCCACCATGAAGTTCATGTAGCCGCTGAAGCCGATGGCAAGGGCGCCGAACCTGGCCGCGCCTTCGCTGATGCCGCGATAACGCAAAAACGCCTTCGCAAAGAAGACGGCCATCGTGATTTTGATGATGGTCGAGAGGGCGAAAAGCTGGGGGACCCAGCTTCTTGGGAATAGCGACATCACGAGTGTGAAGGGATCAAACAGGCCATAGTATGCATTGGCGCCGATATTGTCTTCGCCCAGGAAGGTAACCTCGCTCCAAAGCGGGAAGCTGCCCGTGGAGAAGAAAGTTCTCCACACGTCATGATAATGCTGTGCGAAAGGGAGGTACTGGTGGCTATAGTCCCAGTTCAAAGCCATGGAAAAAGAATTCTCGATTAAGCCATATCCGCACCAAGCAAAGCCGATGAGAACGACGACTAGACCGAAATAAAAATCGCTCTTCCAAGAGAAGAGGAAGGGGAAATGAAGTCTCCACCACGCATTGGTGAAGGCTTTTTCCTTTCTAAAGCTGCTAAGTCCTCTATTCTCGCTAATTTGCCCGCTCATTCTTCGTCTGCTTTTTGCCCATCCGCAGAGGTTTCATTATCTTCCGGGTCGGGAGATTGCAAACCCACGGTGTCGCTAACGGGGATTGCAAAAGCGATTCCCTGTCCCTTCGTGTCCATTCCCGCGCCCTCATTCACGGCAAGGAGAACCTTATCGCGAATAGACCTCGGAACCAAAATTATAACAATTTCCTTTTCAGGAGTAACGGCTACGCCGAAGAACTTTTCCACATCGGGACTGCCAGTGCCTCTAGCAGAGATAACGGTGCCGCCTCGAGCACCCGCTTGTCTAGCGGCGGTCATGACCAAATCCGTAAAGCCCCTGTTTACGATGCAGATAATGGATTCAAATGGTTCGTTCATTGCTTTTTACCTCTGTGGAATAGACCTTTCTTCTCTTTTTTGGGTAGCGGCTTCTCAAAGAAGCGGTTATTGGAGAGCATCTTGTAGATCGATACCGCCATCACGGCCGTGATCTTCACGGAATAAGCAATTCCTTTCGCCATTTGCGAGACCGCGAACCTTTCTTCTAGAGTCTTCTTAACAATCGGCCAGCGGTCCTCGCGGATGATGGAATGAACCACCGTCTTTCTTCTATCGCCCGAGCCGGTGACTTCATAGAAATCATTGCTGGCCGTGCCACGGCCGTGGCTGAGGTAGCAGGCGTAGGCCTCATTGGCCTCAAAGATATCCGCGATCGATTCGCCCTGGCCCTCATTCACGATGACCGTAACGAAAAGCAAGGGGTGGATTCGATGGGTTCTGTCGTAATCTTTCGCCATTATGCCTCTGCCTCCTCTTCCATAAAGTGAATGACCTGCGCATCGTCTTCTTCCACAATACGCTTTCTCGCCTTAGCCAAGGCATTTGCTTTCTTGATGCCCGAGACCAAACCCAGCGCCTGTAAGACAATCAACGGCATCATCGCCACCATAGCGACGAGGCCAAAGCCATATAGGTAAGGGTCGCTGCCCCTAGAGACCGCAAAGCCGATGCAGAAGGGCAAAACGAAAGTCGAGGTCATCGGACCTGAGGCGACGCCGCCGGAATCGAATGCCATTGCCGTATAGATCGGCGGGACGCAGAAGCTAAGGACAAACGCGAGGATATAGCCGGGAATCAGGTAATACATGATGTCGAATTCGAAATAGGAACGTACTAAGTGCAATGCGACGGCCGCGCCGATTGAAGCGGCCAGGATAGCCAAAACCGTGCCCTTTTTGATAGTGCCGTCGGTAATGTCTTGAATCTGCTGAACCAAGACATGGACAGCGGGTTCGGCTAAAACGCCGAATACGCCAAATAGGGAGCCAAGGATTAATGCGAACGGGAAGAACTTAGGGTCGCTACCAAAACTCATGCCCACCTTCTGCGCAATCGGCATGAAGCCGTATTCGACCGCAGAGAGGAAGAGCACCAAGCCAAAATAGGTGTAGACCATGCCTAAAGTCACGCGGAGCACCATACGCCAAGAAAGGCGGATAAAAAGCAACTCGTAGACGATGAAGAACAGCAAAATGGGAACGACGCTCAAGGCGACGTTTTTAAGCGAATGAAGAAGGCCGTGGGCAATCATTTCGCCAAGCGAATCCGACGCCAAGGAAATGGAATAGGCATCGGGAAGGGCCTTGCCAGAGGCCTTCATGATACCGGCGATGATAATAACCGCGAGCACAGGCCCGACGGAGCAAAGCGCGGTAAGGCCAAATGCGTCTTCAGAGTTCTTCGAGCCATGGGTCGCAGCTAAGCCCAAGCCAAACCCCAACAGGAATGGAACGGTGACAGGGCCGGTGGTGACGCCGCCGGAATCGAAACAAATGGGCAGGAAGCGAGGATCGATCAAATACACCAGGGTGAAAGCCAAACCATAGAAGGCTAAGAACAAGGTGTTAAGGTTCATCTTGAAGAAGACACGGAGGACGCCAATTACCAAAAACGCGCCGACGCCGACGCCAATCGTCCAGACGATGACCTGTTCATCGACGCCAATCTGCCCGGAAAGGACGGCCAAATCAGGTTCGGCAATCGTGACGAGGACGCCAAGGATGAAGGTCATGGCGATGACGAAGAAGAAATTTTTCTTCTTTACCAAAGAGCCGCCGATAAGCTCGCCGATCTCGGTCATTGATTGTTCAGTGCCTACGTTGAATAGGCCCATGCCCAGGATGATGGAGGCGACGGAGATAAGAAAAGCCCAAAGCTCATTATTCGAGATGTAATACTGTTCCTTAAACGAGCCTTGGAGCCCATATTTTTGCACGAAAAAGAAGGCAAAAATTAATACGGCAATCGGCGCAGTGCTAATGGCCGACTCCTTGAATTTAGTGAGCCAGTAATTAACTTTCGTCATAATAGAAACAAGAACTTATTTCTTCTTGCTTGCGGCACGAAGGGTGTAATGCGGTTTCGGAGCTCGCTTCTGTTGGGGTTTCTGCTCGCCGAAGCGGCGGGAAGCGGCGGCGCGCTGCTTGCCCTTCTTAATCTTGGTTTCGGCGCGGGTATCGCGCTCATTCTTTGCTTCGTGCTCCACCATCTTGGCTTTCTGCTTGGCAAACTTAGCATTGTCAGAGAAGACAAGCTTCTTAAATTCGATCGGCATCGGAGCGACAAAGTCATACTCCTTGCCATTTAGCGGATTGGTGAAGGTTAGCTTATAGGCGTGGAGGCCAAGGCGCTTTAACGGGTCAGTCGGCTCGCCATACTTGTCATCGCCAATGACGTAATGGCCAATATGGCCAAGCTGAACGCGGATCTGGTTCTTACGCCCGGATTCGATATGGATATCAAGAAGGGTATAGGGGCCGCGTTCCTTAACGACTTTGTAGCTGGTGATCGCCAGTTTGCCCTTCGCCTTGTCTTTGGTGACGTAAACAAGCTGGAAATTATCCTGGGCAAGGTAGTCCTTCAACGTGTCGGAATCCTTTTCCATCTTGCCTTCAACGATCGCATAGTAAGCGCGGTCTTTGACGATGGACTGCCAAGAGTTCTGGAGGGCTTCGCGGGTCTGGTAGTTCTTGGCAAAGACGAGAACGCCGGAAGTATCTTCATCAAGACGGTGGACGACGAAGATTCTATCCTTCGGGCTCTTGGCCATGACATAATCGGAGACAAGACGATACGCGGTTCTTCCCTTCTCTCTTTCGGTTGCGACGGAAAGGAGGCCAGAGGGCTTATTGATAACGATGAGGTCCTGATCTTCAAAGATGATCGGGAGGTCTTTGCGTTCATGCTTGGCGATGCGGTTCTTGGAGACCGTGACGACGTCTTCCGGATATAGCGGGGCATCGAATTGGCTGGTAGGAACGCCACCGACGGCGACTTGATGATGAGAAAGGAGGCTCTTAAGAGTCTTTCTCGGGGTATCCGGCATCTTGAAGGCGAGGAACTCTAGAAGAGTGGTCTCCTTATAGACTTCCCATTCCTTGATGGAATGAGGATCCACTAGGCCCTTTTCGCGCTTCTTCGCGGGTAATTTCGATTTCTTATCGTTTTTGTTCATGTTTATTCTCCGATGTATTTCTTTAGCTCCGGCAATAGCTTTATGGCGACGTCGTAGCCTTTTTGATAAAGGGCGTGGAGCTTTGCTTTATCCTTTTCCACCCTGCCGATTTCTACTTTCTCCTCAGGGGCGATGATGAAGACTTTCCCCTCCCTTTCCAAGCGGAAGAGCTCTTCCATCTGACGGTTATAGAGGGCCTCGTATCCGTTGACGGCCTTCACGAATTCTGGGTAGCGATGGTACTTCCTCTTCGTGTAAAGGCGGTTGAGTTCCGTGCGCTTCTTCTTGCGGTAGCTGCGATCTCTTGTGAGCACGACAACCACTTTGCGGAAGCCATCTTCTATCGGCTTCTTAAAGGGCACAGAGGCAACGGGTCCGCCGTCCATATGCAGATGGCCTTCGACCTCAACGGGTTTGTTGATAATGGGCAGAGACGAGGAAGCGGCGAGCGCGGCCATGAAATCTGGCGTAACGCCCTTTTCAAAGTAATGGGCCTTGCCATCGTCCATGCCTGTGGTCGCGCAAAGGAAACGGGTCTTCGACTTATCGAATTCTTCTTGATTGAAGCTTCTAACGGACTTTGGGACTTCATACATCAGGAAATCGAAATTGAAGAAATTGCCATCCTTGAGGTAGTTGTTCACGGAGGCAAACTCCTTCATCTGCATGCATTCTTCGATGAGCCACGCGCCGCGGCCTTTGTCTTTGGCGAGGTAGTTGTAGGAAAGAAGAGCGCCGGCAGAGGTTCCAATAACATAGGGAAATTCGATGTTATTATCGATAAATGCGTCCAAAACTCCCGCGGCGAAAACGCCTCGAGTGCCACCGCCTTGTACCGATAATGCAATCTCTTCTCTTACCATTGTCGATACAATGGTACAATTTCCGCATGCAACAACCAAAGAAAATCACCATAGTGCTAAGCGCAATTTTATTCCTCAGCGCTTGCGCCCCGGTCTCTCCGGCCGTTAGTTCGTCCTCTTCCGAGGGCAAATCTCCGTCCAGCGACACCTCTTCCCTTGAGGTCTCCTCAGTCTCCTCTGAAAGCTCATCCGCCAACAGAGAGAAGCATTCTGGCGTCTTCAAGTTCTACTGCGTCAATGACTTCCATGGATCTGTGTTGCCTGGATATGACGGCTATGGCCGCTTTGAATCTGGCATCAAGAAATACTTTGGAAAGCTCAAAGAGCTAAAGGACGCGGATCCTGAACATACAATCGTCCTCTCCGCAGGAGACATGTATCAGGGTTCCTTGGAATCCAACCTCAACTACGGCAATCTCGTCACCGAGGCCATGAACGCCGTCCCCTTTGACGCCATGGCCATCGGCAATCACGAATGGGACTATGGCCAGCAGAGGCTAAAAGACAATATCGCCCTCGCCGATTTCCCGATGCTCGGCGGCAACGTCGTGAAATATGAAAACGGCGCAGCGACCACCACCCCTTGGTATGACGGCTTAGGCAAATCCACCATCATCGAAAAAGCGGGCGTGAAGATCGGCATCGTCGGCATGATCGGCTATGGTCAAACCACTTCTATCATGTCCAAAGCAGTCGAAGATGTTTCCTTCGTTAACCCTGAGCCCATCGCTCTTGCCGAAGCGCAACGTCTTAAGCAAGAAGAGGGATGTGAAATCACGATGCTCGTCATCCATGACGATGCAGACCAAGTGCTGGGCTGGGACGCTTATAGACAGCTAAACGCCTATTTCGACGGCGTCTTCTGCGGCCATAGCCACACTCGGAACAAGAAGATCAGCGATGGCGTCCCTCTCATCCAGAGCTACTGCAACGGCCGCGCTTTCTCCCACATCGAAATCACCCTGACCGAAGGCCGGGCCAAAGCCAGCAACTACAATATCCAGACCGCAAGCGAATCTTGGGAAGATAATTCCGCCATTGCCGCGGTTACCGACAAATATCTCGGCAAAGAAGACTACACGTCTCGCGCAAACGCCACTGCCGGCAACCTTACCGAGGCTATCGATAACAAAGGCGTCGCACGCTTAGGAGCCAGGGCAATCTACGAGAAATATCACGCTATATACCCTGATTTAGCATGCGCGATTGAAAATAAGCAAAGAGCAACTTTGCCAGCCGGCCCCGTCAAATATACCCAGCTCTACAAGTGCACTCCCTTCACCAATAACGTCATTATCATGAAAGCTCTCGGCAGCGAGATCAAAAGCGAAGGCGGCTACAACAACAACGTCGCATACGTCGGAGACCTATCCAAATACGGTTCTCTTGATGACGACAAGACCTACACCATCGCCGTCATCGATTACCTCGCTTACCATCAGGATGCCGAGAAGCGTTACAACTATTTCCCAGGCCTAGGGACTGGCGAAGACACCATAATCGAGGAATATGACGACTATCCAATGGATATTTCCTTCGCTTATCTGGAGACCCTTGGAAACACCATTGATGCCTCTTTGTTCTCGGAGAGTGACCCTCATTTCACCGCCTATGCGAAATAAGGAAAAAGACTCAAGCCCGAAATGGCTCTACATCTTCCCGATCTTCCTCGGGTTAATAGCCATCACGGCCATGGTCTTATTGATCGTCTTAAACGGATAGGTGCTTCTGCAGGAAGCGAAGCATCGCATCATTAACAACCTTAGACTCCTCAAGCTGAAGGTCGGTTACGTTATGCACGTGAGCGACCTTTTTGTTTTCGCTTTGCAAATCCAGGAACTCGCTGGCGATAAAAGGGCGCTTCTCTAAATCGTTTTGCAGCCTTAGGGCTTCGCTCCTGATGAAATCGTTATTGCAGGTAGAGACGAATAGCGGGATCGATAAAGCGTCGATATGGGCATGAGGGGAGTATTTATCCAAGAAGTCATAGTCCTCAAAGCGCGGTCCATAAAGAAAGGTATTAGCCCCTTTCGTCGCATTCTCTTTTCCCGCGATGTGGGTGTAGTTATAAACGGGGCAATTCAGAAGGACGGCTTCAGGCTTGAAGCTGGAGATTAAGAACCCTGTGCCCTCTTCCACTTCTTTGCTGCAGCAGGCCTCGGCAAGCAATAAGGCCAGGTGGCCACCTGCGGAATCTCCCGTCAAAACGAAACGGTCTGAGGTTAAGCCGAATCCCTCAAGATGAGCCGTAAGGAAATCGATGGCATTCACCACATCGCCATAGAGGTTTTCGATGCCGCGGCTTCCATCATTCGGCACGTAATCGATGGATACGAAGTCATAGCCTTCCTCTAGGAAGACGGTGCCGAAAGGATAATTATCCTTTCTATCGCCGAAGATGTAGGCTCCGCCATGGATATCCACGACGCAGACGTTCTTCCTATTCTCTTTGGCATAGTAAATATCCAGGCAATGTTTATCGTTGCCATCGCCGGCGTAGTTCACGTCGAACCGATGCTCATAAAGGTCGAAACTTGGAAACCCCTTCCTTCTTTTCGCGTTAAGCCGGATGCAATATGCCTTAACCATTTTCCACATGAGCTTAGTTACTTTCATTGTCTTTCCTAGATGAGATGGAAATGCTCAAGGGCATGGACGATTCCATCGTCTTCGATGCGATCGGTGACGTAGTTGGCGGCTTCCTTCACTTCTGGTTTGCCGTTTCCCATGCAGACGAAGATGCCGGTCTCCTTCTCCATGGAGATATCCTGGATATCGTCGCCGAAGGAAATGGTCTCTTCCTTATTGATGCCGAGTTCTTTCAAGACGTCGACGATGGCGTCGCCTTTGGAATGGGGCTCGCCAGAGACATCGACCGCGCATTCGTGGAAGCGATAGTAATCTAGATGCGGGCGGACGCTGAAAATCTCCTCATCGGATTCTTTTGGGGAGAATAGCAAAAGGCCCGTTGCGTCTTCGCCATGATAGCGATGGACGCGAGGCAATTGATATTGGTAAACGTAATGGTACCCATCGACATACTGGTTAGGCGGGGCGATGAGGAAACGAGACTGCGGGCAAACGATTTCCACGGTGTAGCCCATAGACTCCGCTTTATGGCAAATCGCATACACGTCCGCCTTGTCCATAAGCAATTTTCGCACGCATTTCCTGCCGACGTGGGCGATGGCGCCTGCAGAGCAGATATAGCCATCCCAGTGAATGCCCAGATCGAAAATGCCGAATAGCTTCATGGAGTTATAGGGTCTAGCGGTGCAGATGAAGCATTTGACTCCCTGCTTCTTCAGCTTTTTGATGGCCTCGATTCCAGAGGAAATGTACTGGTGGGAGGCGTGGTCATATAAAGTCCAGTCGATATCAAAAAATGCGGCTTTGATCATGGCTCAAAATTTTAAATGGCTGTTTAGCTCTTGCATAGTCTTTTCGTCCACCTTAAGGATCTCTCTGTCATATGTGAGAAGGCCGTTCACCTCATCTTCGACATCGCTAAGTTGGGTGTAGATGGTGCACGTGAGTCCGGAAGAGGCGATTTGCGGCACGATATGCTGGGTATAGAGGTCAGAGATCTCCTTCGTTAAGGTTGCTTCATCCTTGATGGATTTGTAGCCAAATCTCTTGCCAGGGAAGGTATGGCCTTCAATGGGCAAAGCATAGCCTCCGAACTCCGATAGAGACAAAGCTCTAAGGGATCCGCATTGCATCTTTGGGGCGCGGAAATAGATATGGCGGGATAGGAAATCTCCACCGCCCTGGTCATACCAGCCGGAGGTGGAATCAATAAGGCGGGAAGAGTCTAGGGAACGCAACGCCGAGGTAAGCCTTAGCGAATCAAATTGTCCCCAGCCTTCATTGAATAGAGTCCAAACGGCGATGCAAGGGCAGTTATAGAGATGCCTGACCGTTGCGGAAAGATCGGATTCAAACCATTCACGGGATTTCGGGTTTTTCCTGCCCAAAAGCGCATACCGTTTCGTATCGTTTAACGAGAAATTGAGGAACGGGCGAACATAAAGTAGCAAATTCTTATATGGGGCGCCGCCATTGACCATGTCCTGGATGACAATCATGCCAAGACGATCACAATGGTAATACCAACGGAGAGGTTCAATCTTGATGTGCTTGCGGAGGGTATTGAAGCCAAGGCGCTTCATGGTCTCGATATCATTGACCATGGCCTCATCGCTGGGCGGGGTTAAGCCGCCGTCGGGGAAATAGCCTTGGTCGAGGACGCCGCTAAGGAAATAGGGCTTGTTATTCAATCCAAAGACGCGATGTCCATTATGCTCAATAAGGCTAAATTTTCTCATGGCGAAATAGCTATGGACCACGTCGTCATTCACCTTTATCTCAAGGTCATATAGGTTAGGGTCTTCCGGGCTCCAGGGACGGAACAAAGAAGAGATGTCTAAGGTCACTTCGTTATCGGGGCCTAAGCTTCCTCTAGCAACAGTCTGGCCTTTGTAGGTGGCAGTAATGGAAGACGAACGGACCCTGCCTTCAAAGAAGACTTCCACATTGAGCTTCTGCTCATCGAAATCAGGATTGATCTCGATGTTCTTGATGACTTCGGATGGGACGCTTTCTAGCCACACACTCCCCCAAATACCAGAAGTCGGGGTATACCAGATACCTCCGCGCTTGCGACGTTGCTTGCCACGGGGGAAGACGTCGCTATCGGTATCGTCTTTGACATCCACTAATAGTTCGTTATCACCATCTTTTAGTTCAAGACAGTCGACGGTGAAAGGAAGATATCCGCCTTCATGGTGGCAGATCTTCACCCCGTTTAGGAAAACATCGGCAATCTGATCCACGGCATCAAAATGGATAAGGACTCTGCCTTTATTAAAGCCTTCAGGGAGGCGGAACATCTTGCGGTAATGAAGAACGGTGGAGGAGGTTACCTCTTCTTCGATTCCAGAAAGCGGGCTTTCCACAGAGAAAGGGACGATGATCTTTCGCGGATAGTATCCGTGATGGATGGGATCGTTATTCATTTCGAACATCCACTCGCCATTCAAAGGAAAAAATGAATCGCGGCGAAATTGCGGATTCGGATATTCGGTCAAAGGCTTAGACAGATCTATTTTCCTGCCAAATCTTGTTTTCATATCTTGATTTATATCTTACCAAAAATGGTAAGAAGCGGTCCGTGATATACTCATCCCCGGAGGCAAAGTTATATGAAAATTAACACTATTGCGCAAAGAATCCGCGAATCTGGGGCTCAGGCCTGGGTCCTCGTGGATTACGAAAATAGGAATAAGACCTTGGTTTCCCTTTTAGGAAACAAAATGCTCACCCGCAAGATCATCATGGTTATCCCAGCTGAGGGAAAGCCGTATCTCATTGCCCATTTCATCGATTCCGTCTTCTTGAAGGATGAGGCCACCACCAAGAATTTCGATCTAAAGATCTATAAGACTTGGCAAGAGATGCTGCAAATTGAAAAGCAATCCCTTTCCTGCTACGAAACCGTCTTGATGGATATGAGCGAATATGGGCTTCTCCCTCGGGTCTCCCTAGCCGATTATGGCTCCGTCGAATATGTGAAATCCCTGGGTGTAAAAGTTAAAAGCAGCGCGGACGTGCTTCAATCTTTGACCGCAGTTTTCTCCGAAAGAGCATACGGTTTGCAGAAGAAAGCCGCCGAAATAACCTTGAAGATCAAGGATGAGGCCTTCCGCAAAATCCGCGATGACATTCTTTATAGCGGCGAGTCCGATGAGTATCGCATCCAGAAATTCATCTGCGACCGTTTCCATGAAGAAGGCATGGTTTACGATGATCCCGCCATCGTCGCGGTTGGCCCGAATGCCAGCAATCCGCATTATGGCCCGGACGAGCACACCCATTCCCCCATCCATGAAGGGGATTTGATCCTCATCGATATGTGGGCGAAGATGGATGACCCAGAAGGCGTGTATGCCGATATCACCTGGATGGGATTTGTCGGCGAAGAGGTTCCGGAAATCTATGAAAATCGCTTCCAGATTGCCAAAGCTGCCAGAGATGGCGTCATCGAATTCTTAAGAAGAGAACTTCCGAAGCGTCGTGTCGAGGCCTATGAGGCCGATGACGTCGCCAGGAAGATCATCGCTGATGCAGGTTTTGGGGAATATTTTCTCCACCGCGTTGGCCATAACATCGCCGCCGATGTTTCTCCACACGGTCCAGGCGCAAATCTCGATAACTACGAGAGCCACGATAACCGCGCATTGCTCGCCGGCACTTCTTTCTCCGATGAGCCAGGCATCTATGCCCCGGACTTTGGCGTCCGCACCGAGACGGACCTTTATAACGAAAACGGCGAGCTAGTCGTCGTTGCGGGATTGCAGGATCACGTCCTCCCAATCCTCGCCTTAAAAGATTAATTGCCCGCAACAACAGAAAAAGGTGCCCCCTTGGTCATGGGACACCTTTTCCTTTGGAAAGGAGGATCTTTCGGCAAAGCTTCTAGGTTACTGGATAGCGATGCGATGGGACTCATCGACTTTCTTCGAAGATTCCTTCGGGAAGCTGATGGTAAGGACGCCATCCTTATAGGAAGCGTGGATATTCTTCTCTTCGACATCGCCGACGTAGTAGCTACGAGAGGCGCTGCCAGAGAAGCGTTCACGATGGATGAAGCCGCCCTTCTTGGCATCTTTATCTTTATAGGAACGGTTAACCTGACCTTCGACGGTTAGGTAGCCATCCTTTAGATAGAGCTTAATGTTGTTCTTATCGAATCCCGGCATTTCAACTTCGAGAAGGTAATCATTGCCCTCCTCCTTAACGTCGGTCTTCATAGAGAGGTTACCAAAGTTCTCCGTGTTAAGGTCTTCATCGAAGAAGCCATCGAAGAGAGGATCAAGGAATCCTCCATTGTAACGAGTGACATAACGAGACATATATTTGTACCTCCTAAATAGGTTTTAGCACTCTCGCTTCTCAAGTGCTAACTACATTTTAGTCACGTTTTTAGCACTGTCAAGCATTGAGTGCTAATTTTCAGAAAAGTTTTTTAATTTCTCTAGATTTGATCGTGTCTTTTCTATCTAAAAATTTTTTAACTAATTCTCTAAGGACATCCGAAATCTCCTCGCAGTGGCATGTAAAGTCGATGGTCAAGACGAATTTTGAGTCCTTCATTTTGAGCAGATGCTGCGTCATGTAGATGTTGATCTTCTCACAATATAGCCTCGTTGCCTGTTCCATGGGGATGCCGCGCCAAAACCCATAATAGAACTTGGCAACCTCCCATTTTGGCTCATTGATATTCACATCGGCAGGTAAGCCTATCGCCTCCGGCAATAGCTTTTGTTTTGCGGCCGCGTAAAAGAGAATCGTCGAGTAAATCTCATTGGCTGCGGACGCGACTTCATTCACGGGGTTCTTCTTTCTTGGGTAGAGGTTGGCGTAACCATCGAAAAGCAGGTCCCCCGTATAGCGGATGAACTGATTGCATTGGTTCGCGTCTTCGTAAATTGCATTCATTTGTTTTTGTCTCCTTCACTTTCCTTTTAGGGAGGCAAAATCAAAAAGGTATTCAAAAAAAGGAAATTCTTCTTATCATCACTTCTATGATCAAAGATCCAAATTCCCTTTTATCGGCCATTGAAGCCCTTGCCCTAGATAACGAGCCTGAACTAAAGCTTGCCCATATGCTTAACGCCTTATCCGCGATTAAGCAGGAAATCCCTTCTTCTGCTTGGGTTGGCATTTACCTCAAGACTGACGGAAAGCTCATCCTCGGCCCCTTCCAAGGCACGCCCGCATGCGAGAGCATCCGCTTCGATAAAGGCGTCGTAGGAGTCTGCTATAGCCAAGGGAAAACTCTAGTCGTCCCTGACGTTACCAAATTCCCAGGCTACATCTCCTGCGACCCGATCGCCGCGCAGGAAGTATGTGTCCCAATGTGCGTTAATGGTGAAACGGTAGCTGTTTTTGATGTGGACTACCCCGCTGGTAATCCCATCGCAGATGATGCGGAAACATTAGAAAAAGCAGCCGCCTTATTGGCTAAGCTGCTTTAGTGAGATCAGCGAATTTGGCGCCGACGTAATTGGCTAAGGTATTCGGGTCTAGGCAGACCTGGAAGCCAACGCGGCCACCAGATACATATATCTTGTCGAATAACTGAGCGGTCTCGTCTATCACGGTCGGGAACGCTTTTTTCATACCGATGGGTGAACATCCGCCATGGATGTATCCGGTAAGGGGCAATAACTCTTTTTGCTTGATGAGCTCAATGCTTTTTGCACCAACGGCTTTTGCAGCCTTCTTTAAATCAAGTTCGGCAGCAACGGGAACGCAGAAGACGAAATACTCCTTCTTTTGATTCACGGTGACCAATGTCTTGAAGACGGAATCGACGTCTTCCCCAAGAGCTTGGGCGACTTTGGTTCCATTAACGATGTCATTGGAATACTCCCTGGATTCATATTCGATGCTCGCGGCATCGAGGAGTCTCATGACGTTGGTTTTCTCTTTCTTTTCCATACGGCGAATATCTTAGGCAGGTAGATATCGATAATAAAGAAAAAGGCTTCCAATCAAGGAAGCCAATGGTCCTGTATCGGCGATTACTTTTTGGAGACGAGGCCGGCGAAGCAAGCGGCAACACCACCAACGAGGGCGAGAATTGCAGCGGCCATCCAGTTGCCAGTGAGGGTCCAGGAAGTGCTTTCGGTATCAAAGCTGTTAGCAGCAGCGAAATTCATCGGTGCGAAGAAGAGCATAACGCCAGCGGCGATAAGAAGAAGAGCAGAGACAAAGGCAACCGCAACGAGGCCGGTGACCTTTTTCTTCTTAGGCTTAAGGCTGAGCAAAGCAGCGCCGCAGCAGCCGAGAGCGCCAACGATACCAAGGATCCAAGCAGTTAGGGCAACAGCGGAGAGGGCGAAGGCCTTGGTGCTGATGTGCCAGGAGCCAATGCTTCCTTCAACAGGGGCAGCGAAAAGAACATACTTCGGAGCGAAGACGCTGTTTCCAGCAGCAACGCCGCCGCCGGTCACAACGAGGATGACAGAGACGACCGCAAGGACAAATCCAAGTCCAGCGAAAAGAAGAGAACCGTATTTTTTCATGGGTTATATAAACCACCTTTCGAAAGAGATTATGTAGGGAAAAAGATTAAAAGAAAACTACCAAAAAGCCTTTAGGTGTATAAATAAACCCCCAAGCGTAAACTTAGGGGTCATTTTGACTACTTAATATCCTTAAGAGCCTGGTTGAGCTTATCTTCGGTGAAGAAGAGGCCTTTCTTCTGCTCTGGGGAAGCTTGCTTAAGCAACTCGAGCATATCGTTAACGTCTTTCACCTTATTTTCGGCTTTGTAATTCGGGTTAGCGAGATTGGCACGGAGGACCTTATCGGTCTTGGCTAAGAGAGCGGAATCGACCGCTACGGCTTTCTTTTCCTTGGCGGGCTTTTTCTCCTCGGCCTTTTTCTTGGAGGCAGCCTTTTTGGCCGGGGCCTTTTTCTCCTCGGTCTTTGGGGCTTCTTCCTTAGCAGGCTTTTCCGCCTTAGCCGCTTTCGCGGTCTTGGTGGAAGTCTTCTTAGCGGAAGCCTTCTTGGTTGGCTTTTCCTCTTTGACTTTTACCGGCGCTTCTTCCTTCTTTGCCTTGGCCTTGGCTTTGGTTTTTGCCTTGGCTTTCTTCGGTTCAGGTTTGGCAGCGGCAACGTCTTTCTTTGCGGCAGACTTGGTAGCCTTCATAGCTTCGAAGCGAGCAGATCTTTCAATCTTGTCTTTCATCTCGGGTTCCGGGATCATCGCCACAAGAGTCGCACCTTGCGGAGTGGCAGTTCCAACAACCTCGGTAATTGCCGGTTCAGAGGCTTTTTGCAAGGATTTTTGGTCTTTGGAAGACTTTCTGCGGGCATTTGCCTTCACGTTGGCAGCTTTCACGCTATCGCGCTCACGCTGGACGAGGAGGGTCTGAGGAGTGGCCATGTTCGGAGCCTGTTCAGGCTTGGATTCCGGTTTGCCTTCGGGGTTGGATTCAGGCTTAGCGGCCTTCTTCTTTTTCTTCTTGGCGGGTTTGTCTTCTTCAACAGGAGCGGGAGAGAGTTCCGTTTTGGCTTCAGGGAGAGTTTCGACAGGCTTTTCGGCCGGTTTGGTCTCTTCGACTTTCTCTTCCACAGGCGCTTCTTCCTTCTTTGGGAGAGGTTTGGGCTCGCTCTTGGGTTTGGAAATAGTAACGACAGGGGTTTCAGAACTTATGGCTAGGTAAACGCGGTATCCGCCTTTACCCTTTTCGGCTTTGAAGCTATAGCCTTTCTTAGCAACGATCGCGACGTCTTCCTTCTCGAGGATGGAGGTTAGTTCCTCAAGGATGGATTTCTTGTCGGCGATAGTCGCATCGATCGGACCATGGACACCCGCGAAATACGGGACGGATGCATCACGGAACATGACGCCATAATGGGCAGCGACCTGCTCTAATGCGTAGTCTAGGCCATGGCCGAAGCCATACCAAAGTTTTTTCGCTGGGGCGGCGGCCGGCGCCAAGAGGGTCGCAGGAGCGACTTCCTCTTTCTTCTCTTCGACCATCGAGGCAACAGGTTCTTCAACCTTTTTCGTCTCCACGGCCTTGGGAGCGGCCTCTTTCGGGGCCTCATCTTTCTGTTCAACCTTAGGCTGTTCTTTCTTCTGCACGGCCTTGGCGGGGGCAGCGACTAGTTTAGCGCGCTCCGCTTCAAGGGCAGGTATGTCGTAATTTAGCTTCAAGCTAGCAAGGGCCTCGCCGGCATTGCGTAAAAGCGCAAGCTGGGCATCGATGTCCTTGATCTTTCTATTGACCAAATAATTGGAGTTGCCTAGGCTGGCGCGGAGACGGAAATCTCCGTTTTTGATCTCATCAAGAGTGGTGTCAGATTTCTTGATGTCTTTCTTCGCTCCGTTGTCATTGCGGGGAGCGTTCGCTTGCGAAGATAGCCTTTTATCTTCGTGGGAATTGTTCATTGGGCGACGATTTTCGCCTCTGTTGGGTATGAGATCACCATTGGTAATGATCTTGAATACGGCAACGCGGTGGCCACGCTGAGAAGCTAATTCGTTTAGGTTTAGCAAATCAGTGGCTAACTTCTTGTCTTGAGTGATAACTAAGATTTTGGAGTGCAGGCGGTCAGTCGAAACCCTTACATAAATCGCGTTATCTGCAAAATTCTCGTTTTTCTCTTTTAGAATTTTGATTGGTTTGTTCAGCCAATGACGTCCTAGGATATGCAATGCGCGTTCAGCGGCAATTCGCTTATCCAAGTCCCCATCATTCTTAGAATGCTTGATCAATTCGTCTTCACATTGCTTGAGAATGTAAACGGGAACGCGGGGCTTGCAATACTTTTTGGCCCTTTCTAGAACATCCATCCACTCAGGGAAGTCCTCGTCCATCAATGAGCAAGTGTCCACAAGAACATAGTTATAAGGTTGGATAACCTTAGCTAGGTCTGAGGCTTTTTTCTCATCTTTGTACATTTTTTGGTTAGTTCCTTTTCTTAAGTGTTAACCTCCGTTGCGTATTATACACAAATATACGGGTGACCTTGCTAGGGTAAAGCAAAACGAAATCCTCATTTGCAAATGAGATTTTGCAAAACGGGATCCCAAATAGGGACCCCGTGCATGCTTAATTGATAAATGATAACAGTTATTTCTCTTTTTTCTCAGAAGCCTCTTCCTGCTGAAGTTTAGACTCCTGCGGAATGAGGCCTTTGGTGAAGAGAGGCTTGCCATCTTTCATCTCCTGGCCGTGTTCGTAGTAGATCACTCCTTCATCTATGAGCCTAGCTTCTTCGCGATAGGCGGCTAGTTCCTCGTCATTGCAGAGGATCCAGTGTCCCGGCAAGACTTCCTGGAAAGTCGGCTTCTGTTTGGAATAGTCGTGGGCGATGGCCGGGTTATAGATGATTCTCTGGCGGCGCTTCTCCGAGAGCGGGTTAGGCTGAGGGATGGCGGAGAGAAGAGACTTGGTATACGGATGCAGCGGATGCTTGAAGAGTTCATCCGAGGTGGTGAGCTCAACCATATCGCCGAAGTACATAACGCCGATGCGCTGGCAGAAATACTTAACGGTGGAGAGGTCGTGGGCGATGAAGATCATCGTTAGGCCCATCTCATCTTTAAGCTCGTTAAGGAGGTTGATGATCTGGGCACGGATAGAGACGTCGAGAGCGGAGATCGGCTCATCGCAGATGAGGAGCTTCGGATTCATGATAAGCGCACGGGCGATGCCAATACGCTGTCTCTGGCCGCCAGAGAACTCATGCGGATAACGGGAAGCATGCTCTGGAACAAGGCCAACCTTCTCAAGGATTTCCACAGTCTTCCTGTGGTTCTCGGCACGATTATGATGGCCTTGGATTCGCAAGCCTTCCTGAATGATGTCCTCAACGGTCATACGAGGGTCGAGGGAGTCCACGGGATCCTGGAAAATCATCTGGATTTCGTTTAGGAGGGCACGCGGAGCGTGCTTATTATCGTAATGGATCTGACGGATCTTATCCTTTTGATGTTCGACGACAAGGGCGTTTCTTTCCTTAAGGGCCTTGATCTGCTTGGCGTAATCCTCATGGATCGGCTTAGCCTGATCAGGAGTGAGGCCAGCAACCTTCTCAGCTTCCTCTTTCCTTAGCGCGGCGACCTTCTCCTTGCAGTGAATTCGGGAGTATTTGATCTCCTTGCGGTTCCATCTATCGCCGGCGCCGATGCGGTAACCTTTGAAATAAACAGAGCCAGAGGTGATGTCGTAGAGGTGGATGATGGAGCGACCGGTAGTGGATTTGCCACATCCAGACTCGCCGACAATGCCGAAGGTCTCTCCTTCATAGACGTCGAAGGAGACATTATGGACGGCTTTGAGCTTCACCTGGTTCGGCCAAGTGCCGAAGTGGAAGAACATACGCATGTGACGAACGGCGAGGAGCTTATGGTCATCCACAAGCTTATGCTTATAGGTCAATTGCACGAGTTTGATGTCGAGTTGAGTCTTCTCGAGCTCTTCCTTTAAGGCTTTGAGCTCATCGTCGATCGGAGCGAGTTCTTTCGCCTTCTCTTCCTTCGAAAGGGAGGATAGAGATGCGGATTTCGATGCCCGCTCCTTCTTCTTTTCAGAGATTTTAGCTTTGAGGTCAGCCGCCTTTTTGTGGTTGGAGGCTAGACGCTGGCGCTTCTTCTCCTCCGCTTCCTTTTTGCGGGCGCGGTATTCAAGTTCGGGGATTTCGACGGACCCAGCATGATGCTGGGTTCTTTCATCCTCGTTCTCATCGCGAAGAATGTTGCCGCCACCGGTTTCGATGGAGGTGGCTTCTTCGAAGGCAGGGGAGTCGGCAGGATTGCCTTTGTTTAGCTTAGCGGCTTCCTCAGCCTTTTTTCTAGCGGAGGCGCCCTTGAGGTCACCTAGCGGCTTATTCATGTTTTTATTTGGCATAGCTAGATTCCTCCTCTAAGGCTTTCTTGATACGCTCGCTGACGATCTTCGGGGGCTCGACGTGCTCGGCTCCTGGGTATTCAAGCCAGGAAGCGACGAAGTGGGTCGGGGAGACCTGGAAGAACGGCGGCTGGTATTTGTAATCGATGCCGAGGGCGTATCTGTTTCTATCGGCAAAGGCATCGCCGACCGGCGGATAGATCATATCCGGAGGGGTGCCGGGGATGGCCTCGAGCTTTTCCTTGGAATCAATGTCAGGGATGGACGAGAGCAAAGCCCAGGTATAGGGGTGACGCGGATCGAAGAAGATCTCCTTATCCGTGCCGTATTCGCAGATCTTGCCAGCATACATGACGGCGACGCGGTCGGCCATGTTGGCGACGACGCCGAGGTCGTGGGTGATGAAGATGACGGACATTTTACGCTCAGCCTTGAGCTTGTTGATAAGTTCAAGAATCTGGGCCTGGATGGTGACGTCAAGGGCGGTAGTCGGCTCATCACAGATGAGGATGTCCGGATTCGCGGTTAGGGCAATTGCGATGACGATACGTTGTCTCATGCCGCCGGAGAACTCGAACGGGTACTGTTTGAAGCGGCGTTCCGCCTGCGGGATGCCAACCTCCTTCATAACCTTGATGGCGCGGCGTTTGGCCTCAGCCTTGGTGATGCGGATGGCATTCTGATATTCGCGCTTGGCGGCGATGACTTCTTCGTTAGCAGTATCGAAGTCCTTGGTAAGGGCGGCGCGCTTCTCTAATAGCGGGGCAAGCACTTCCTTTTCCTTGGCAACGATGGCCTCCCTCCTCTTTCTTAGGAAATAGGTGAGGTAACGGCGGGTTTCATATACAAGTTTGGTCTTTTTGATTTCGGAATCGACCTTCTTGACCTTCTCCCAGTTAACGCCTGGGCGGATGGCTTCGCGCTTGGCGGTCGCGGCAGCAACCTTCTCATCGCGAACTTTCTGCAAGCCCTTTTTCCAGGCAGCGGTCTCGACCTTGGCTTCCTTTTTGCGAGCATCAAGGGCGGCCTTTAGGCCTGGAGCGACGCGCTTATACTCGGCTTTCGCCGCAGCGCTTCTCTCCTGGCATTCCTTCTTCTTGGCATTAAGGAGAGCCTTCGCCTCCGCTTTACGCGCGGCGATTTTCTCCTTATCGCCAGTGGCGATGATTTCATCGGTCTCCTTTTTTAGCTGGGAGGCGTAGTCGTTATATTGGTTTTCTGCGAGTCTAATCTCGGAATCGCGAGCAGCCGCAGCGTTCTTATAGGCAATAAGCTCTTTGGAGATGAGCTCCTCGTAATGGTTCTTCTCCATGTTGGAGTTGATCAACATGGTCTCCGTGATCTGCTTGCCGATGCGAACGATTGGGTTGAGGGAGGAAAGAGGGTCCTGGAAGATCATGCCGATCTTTTTGCCGCGGATGCGGATGAACTCCTCTTCGGAGATCTGCAGGAGATCCTCTCCCTGATACATGATGGAGCCGCCTTCGATGAGGGCATTCTTGGAAAGGATGCCCATGATGGCTTTGGAGGTGACGGATTTGCCAGAGCCAGACTCTCCGACGATGCAGAGGGTCTCGCCGCGATATAGGTCGAAGCTGACGCCGCGGACGGCCTGAACTTTGCCATTGTCGGTCCTGAAGGAGATCTTAAGGTTCTTGACCTCAAGGGCCTTTTCCTTTTTGGAAAGGTCATTTCCCTCTTCGATGATGTTTTTGTATTGTTCTTTGAAGTCCATGGTTTAGTCCTCCCCCTTAAGAGACGGGTTAAAGGCATCGCGTAGGCCGTTTCCGAACAGGTTAAACGAAATCATCATGAGGGCCATAATGGCCGATGGGAAGATGATGAGTACCGGATGGGTTCCAAGGTATTTTTGGTTCTCGGACAAGGTGACGCCGAAGGAGCTGAGGCCTGTTAAGCCTAAGCCCAAGTAAGAGATGGTCGCCTCAGAGAAGATAACCGACGGAATCATCAAGACAGAGCTCGTGATGATGGTGCCGATGGCATTCGGAAGGATGTGGCGGAAGATGAGACGCATATCGCTAGCGCCCAAGGTGCGGGCCGCGAATACGTACTCGCGGTCCTTGAATCGATAGAACTGCGTACGCGTGACGCCGGCCGTTCCGATCCAGCCGGTGATGCATAGCGCCATGACGAAGACGCCGAAATTGCTGCCCCATTTGATGATGAAGATGGTCATGATGACGATCCAGGGCAAGGAGCCGAGGATCTCAGTGAAGCGCTCCATCAAGATATCGGTCCAGCCGCCGAAGTAGCCAGCGATGGCGCCCCAGACGAGGCCGAAGCTAAAGGTGATAAGCATGGTAGCGACGCCCATGAGCAAGGAGGTACGTAGACCAGCAAAGCTGAGCTTAAGCAAGTCTCTGCCAAGGGAATCGGTGCCGAATAGGTGAAGCGGCATGCTGGTGTAGCCGAGCATGCGGTACTTGGAGACGGTGCAGATGTAGCTGAAGTAATAGACGCCCTTACGTCCGGTGACCGAGAAGTCCTCGATGGCGCGGATTGGGCAATTGGCATCATCGAGGATTGTGAAGGAATCAATGAGGGCCTTTCGGGCGGCATCGCCCCTATCGCTGGCCTTAAAGGCGGCGATATCCAAGCTCATCCAGCCTTTGTTGATGTAGTTGGTAAGGTCGCTTTCGGCAACGGTGTAGCCCTTCTGGAGACCATAGGCGTTGTTGTAGGTATCGAAAACGAAGGTGACGTATTTGATGGATGCGCCATAGAGGTTGGCGTCATGCGGGCTGCCTCTCCACTGGGAAGCGACTTCGCTCTTGGCGTAAAGGGACTGGTTGGCATCGGTGCAGGAGACCTTGGTGAGGGCGGCTGCAACGGTTGCATTCCCCGAGGTAGTGGATAGAACCGCCTTCTTCACGAACAAGGCGCCATCATAGGAGGCATTGGCCTTGAGGCGGAATTCGATGTGAAGGTCAGTCAAGGTATTGACGGCAAAGCCCTTAGCAACGTCTTCGGCGCTAATGGAATAGGTTCCCACCTCGTAAGAATAGTCCTTCACGGGGACTTCGATGGTGTCGTCTCCGTTTGAAGCAACGAGGAAGATGCCATATTCACCCTGAACGCCGCCGGCGTAATCCTCAGGGATTTCGGAGGTTTCCGCGGTAAAGGAGAGGGGATTTGCGGCCAAATCGTAGCTTCCAAGGGAAACACTGGTCAAAACGGAGGAGTCCGTGTCTTCGGAGTTTGCGGTTAAGACCATGTTGCCGCCTTTGGCGTACTTGTTGACCGCATTGGAGGTGCCTTCGACAGGTTCGCTCATTGAAAGGATGCTGTCGCCCTTGTCCTCGTATTCCGCCGGCATGTCGGCATCGGTGTTATAGACGCGGGTGATGGTCGTGGTGCCATCCCACCAGCCGGTTCCAGCCGCGAATAGCTTCGGTTCGAGGAAAGTCTCCGTCGGGAAGTTGTCGTTGGAGGAAACGCCATAGGGGATGGTGGCAGGAAGGATGATGGCGCCAAGGATCAAGACGCCGAGGACAATTGCACCAGCGATGGAGGATTTGTTCTTGGAGAAGCGACGGATGGCATCCTTGAAGAAAGTCGTCGGCTTCGTCTGCATCTTCCTATCGTGGATCTGCTTTTCCTTTGGAACGATTTTGAGGTCTTTCTCATCAATGGAAACGGTGTGTTCCGTGCCAAGGGAGTCAAAATAAGTAAAGTCTTTGTTTTCCATAATTACTTCTTAGCCCCCATTCTGATGCGAGGATCGATGAACCCGTAGGAGAGATCCAGGAAGACTCCCGCCACAAGGCCGATAATGGTGTAGAAAGCCATATCCGCCATTAGGACGTTGTAGTCGTTGCTATTAACGGCAAGGATGTAGAGAGAACCGATACCGGAGATGCCATATAGCGATTCAAGAATCATTGAGCCGGATAGCAGGCCAATGACTTCGGAAAGGATGCTCGGAAGAATCGGGACCATGGCGTTACGCAAAGCGTGACGGACGATGGTCTGGTTTTTGGTAAGGCCCTTGGTGCGGGCAAGAAGAAGGTAATCGGAGCTCATGACCTCAGTAAGCTCGGCGCGGGTGAAACGGGTGTAGCCGCAGATGGAGCCGAAGCTGAGTGCCATAACGGGAATGACGTAGGAGCGGACCGCGACGCCGAAGGAGGTTCCTTTGGCGACGGACCATTGCGAAGGCAGCCACCCCGTGTCATAGGCAAGCCACTTCATGAGGAAGGTGATAATGATGAAGGAAGGGATGGAAATGAAGATCATAACCAAGGTAGAGATGATATGGTCGGTCATCGTGTTCTTCTTTAACGCCGCCCATATGCCTAAGCCAAGGCCGGCCGGGACGGAAATGAGAACGGACCAGATGTTGATCTTAATGGTAAGGGGCAATCTCGAGCCGATGATCTTGACGACATCGACGCCAAGCATGATGGAGGAAGAGGTTCCCCAATCGCCGTGGACGACGCCGTTAAGCCAGCTGATGTACTGCTGCCAGGCCGGTCTAACGTAAAAATAGTGATCAACGCCAGAAGCATCCCTAAAATGCTCCAGCATCGTGCCGTAGCCTGACTGTTCGCTCGTGAAGTCGAGGACGAAGCCCTTGTTGGTCTGATCTAGATAGTAGGTTAGACGCATCGCTTCCTGGCCAACGGCCTTTGAGAACGGCAGCATTTTCATGAGGAAGAATGTTGCGGTCAGGATGATGAACGTCGTCACTACGGCCAACAATAATCGTTTAATCGTGTATTTGACCATATGACATCCTTTCCAGGGTATTCAATGCAATTTACCACCAGTATAAATATGCACAAGATAGTAATTTTGCGTCATTGCAAGAAGTGACAAAGAGGCGGCGTCCTGTTTCAGGGCGTCGCCTCTTGCATTTAGAAAAAAAACAAGATAACGGAGTTTTTTGATTAGGCCTTGGCCGGGAAACTGACTCTATCAGAAACGTAACCAGAACCAGTGGATTCAGCTCCACCGACGTTCATGGTCATGCTGTAATCAATCTCAATGTTCATGCCATCGACAGCGTCGACAATGTCCTTCGGGACCTTGACTTTGATGGTGTCTTCGCCGTCATCAACGACGAGGCCATCATCCATAGGCTTGCCGGTGTCATCATCATAGGCGGCAAGGACGTACTTCTGGTCATCGTCATAGACATAGACGTTGGCGATAGAAATTCCGAGGTTGCCGGCAGCGGCATCAGCAGCGAAGGCTGCAAGAGAGGTCGCAAGGGTGTACTTGATTTCGAAGTTGAAGCTGCCATCGGAGGCAATAGAGCCATCGGTAATGGTGTAGTCAACCGGATCAACTTCTTTGCCATCGACTAGCAAGACGCCAGAGTCGGCGGCTTTCCAGAGGGTATCGAAGGACCAAGCATAGCCATCATAATCGAGATACTCATCGTCAATAACGGAAGTATCCGGGCCCCAGTTGAGGGTGAAGCCAGAAGAGTTGTTGGATTTGAGGACTTCCATGAAGTTGAGCGGGTTCAAGGTGTTGCCGGAGATGGAGCCGAAGCCCAAGTCGAACTGGCCAACCATGAGGTGCTTGTAGTAGACATCGGACCAAACGGCATCAGCGGCCTGCTTGACGACTAGCTTAACTTTTCCACCGCAGACGGCTTCGTTGTTGAAGGCTTCGGTGATGTACTTAACGATTTCAACGCCGGACTGCTGGATCTGCCTCTCATACATCCACTGCATGTTGATGCTGATTTCAGTCGGATTCTCAGTGGTGCCGAGTTTAATATCGCCAGAGGCGACGAGTTCTTCGACAGCGGCCTTGAAGCACTGGATCGCGATTTCTCTGCTGTAACCATAGGTCTTAGCAACATCATCGCCCCAATAGCTTTCTAGAGCAGCCTTGTGCTCATCGGTCACGTCATAGGAGATACCATTCTCCGGATCGCTCATATAAGCGGAAGCGAAGTAGTCGACAGACGGGACATAGCCACGGTTCTGGGCATAGGTGAGACGGTCGATGGAGAACATCAAGCCATCGAGGAAGTTCTGGTTGGACATCCACGGCTTAACATCCCAATAGTTAGCCTCATCGGTTTGAGCAATGGAACCATTCTTGCCAAACTTATCAACCCACTGTTCTTTGGTGCAGGAGTTGATGTTGAGCTTGAAGGTAGAATCGCCCGGAACGGAGGTGGTACGTGGGTCGTTTTTGTACTTGCCAAGGAAGTCTAGCGGGATGCCCGCGGAGTCAAGCTTGCCGGCGAGGAATTCGTTGAAGGCAAGGTTGGAGTCGGTAGAAACGCCCGGAAGGATCGCAGTGTGGATGCCAGGGATGGAATAGAGGTTGGAATCGGCTTTGGATTCGTACCAGTTCTCATTTCTCTTGAAGGTGATGAGGGAATCTTCCCAGGTCTCTAGGTAGTACGGGCCAACGGATAGAGAGTTATCAACAGGGGAGAAGCTCATATCCTTGTTGTAACCCTTGAAGTTGGTCGGGTTGGCGCCGTTATCGGTGACAAGGTTCCAGAACTCCATCGGGAAGGGAGAATATAGGCCGGACGCGAGGTTATACATCGCGTTGAACGGGTTGGTCGGGGTAGCGAGCTCGAAGATGAGGTAATCACCCTTAGAATCATGGCCAGTGTGAATACCAGAGATATCGGTAGCTTTTCCGTTATAGAAGTCGGCCGCGCCCAAGATAGCGCCGGTGCCAGTCTTGGCAGCAAGCTCACCGCCACGGTAGTAACCGTTGGCCTTGGTAAGCATGACCTTGAACGGGGTCACATAATCTTCAATGGTGGTATATCTGCCATCGAAGGCCTTACGGGAGGCATCGGCGGAAGCATTGCGATAGGCAACTCCGCCTTCGGCTCCGGTGCGGACATGGAACTTCCAGGAAGTGGCAAGGGTGTTGGAATCATAGCCAGCGACTTCGGTGAAGTTGCCATCAGAGCCCTTAACGACCGGTATCGGACGATCATCGGTGGAGAGGCTTCCCTTCCAGTCATAGCCGTTCTTGGCGGCATTCATCTTGGTATCCCAATAGCTGCCGGAGATGTTGGCATCGAGGTCGGCGACCTGGGAACCATCGGTGTTGAGGCCGAGGATGCTGTTCGGGTTGCTCGGCTCATAGTTGTGGAGATAACGCTTGTAGGCGGCGTTGGTCTCGGCATCAAGGTCTTTGGTGATCTTGCCATCGCGGAGGATGGAGAAGCCATAGCCGGTGATGTAGTTCTCAGTGCCTTTGGTGATACGGTCGTTATACATGACGTAACCGCCGTTCTCATATAGAGGAAGACCGGTTAGGTAGTTGTTAACGGCATAGGATTCGAGTTTGCCGAGGATCTTAGTCTTCTCTGCATAGGACTCGCCTACGTAGGAAGCAAGGCCGGACTTCGGCTCGAGTTTGTCATCCGAGGATTCAGCTGGGGAGCTGGTCGGGGTGACACTGGAAGTGCCAGGCTCAGAGGAGGCAGCACTGGACCCAGGTTTTTTCTGCGGAGCACCGCAAGCAGCCAACGTGACTCCGGCGAGTAAGGCAGAAACCCCAAGGGCGAATAACTTATTAGATTTCATAGTGAATTTCTCCTTCGTCTAATGTCCAGAATTTATTGCCCGTACAATTATTGTCAACGCAGTTTTGAAAACTTTTTTTCCGATTTTTAGCGCTTTCACGCTAGGTATAAAATCGCATTTTCGTTCACTCAAAAAAAATAGTTCACAAAATGAACAATCCGTTATTTATATATAAAAAGGTGACCAGTTGACGCCAGGAAACGGGTCATGGTCACCATGAGAAACAAGTCAACGATAAACTCGGTAACTCGATAATACTGTAAGCGCTTTCAGAATTGATATCCGAAGACGGTGAAGCAAAGAATTGCGTCTATAACGAAGGCTAAGAACATCGTTAAGCCCAGGGAAAGGAACGGCCAAAGGTATGGAAGGCCATGCTGTCTGGCTTCCTTTTTGGCTTCCACATACCCCACGTAATCGCCATACTTCTCATCACGGGCATTCGGGACCATATGGATGAAGACGCTCCTAAGGCCATAGGAGACGAAATCAAACGCGCCGAAATGGCCAAGGAACATCAACGCGGCAAAGGCCAGCAAGACGACAGAGGGAATCAAGAAAGCATCCTGGAGGCCCATTGGGCTATAGTTCTGCTTTAGGAAGAAGACCAAGCTGAATAAGCCGCCAGCCAAAAAGACGGCGGCGATCCACAATGCGATTTTTGCTTTTGTTTTCTTATCCATAAGCACTCTCCAAAAATAGCTGTGAGGAAAATCTTAACTGCTAAAAAGGGAATTGGAAGACTGCGTTATTTCCTTTTCGCCTTGGTTTCCTCTTCGCGATGAGTTCTCTTCCACTCTTTTATGGCTTCAAGCCTTGGTCCGTATTTCGATTCTAGACCTTGGGTGGTCGGCTGATAGTAAACCGTGCCCTCTAAGTCATCTGGCAGGCAGACCAAAGTGGTAAGCTTGGCCGGATTGTCATGGGCATATTGATAGTTTTCCCCATAGCCGAGATCTTTCATCAGGCGAGTCGGAGCATTTCTAATCTGCAAAGGGACGGGCTCTGCCATTCTCTCATTCGCGTCCTTCTTCGCCATTTCATAAGCGACGTAGCAGGCATTGCTCTTAGGAGCCATCGCCATATAGATAACCGCTTCAGAGAGGGCGGACGTGCATTCAGGCATGCCGATAAGATGGCAGGCATCCGCGGTCGCCATGGCGACGCGAAGCGCCGCTGGATCGGCTAATCCGATATCTTCGCTGGCGAACCTGACGACGCGTCTAGCGATGTACATAGGATCTTCACCGCCTTCTAGCATTCTCGCTAACCAATATACGGAAGCGTCGGGATCGCTGTTTCTCATCGATTTATGAAGGGCGGAGATGATGTTGTAATGTTCATCGCCCTTCTTGTCGTAAAGGAGGGTCTTCTTTGACGTCACTTGTTCCAATAACTCCTTGGTGACGTTCACCTCCCCATTTACGGAATCGCTATTAAGGATGACCATCTCCAAGACGCTTAGGGCGGCTCTGGCGTCGCCGTTGGCAAAATTTGCGATAAAGGCCAATTCCTTATCCCCAATATTCACCTTCATATTGCCGAAGCCCTTAGGGGATGAAATCGCACGGCGTTGAACCTCCACCAAATCCTCGGTAGTCAATGGCTGCAGCACGAAAACGCGGCAGCGGGAAAGCAACGCGCCATTAACCTCGAAAGATGGGTTTTCGGTGGTGGCCCCGATAAGGATGATGGAACCTTTCTCCACATACGGCAAAAAGGCATCTTGCTGCGCTTTGTTGAAGCGATGGATTTCATCCACGAAGAGAATGGTTTTCTCCCCAAGCATGCGTGCATGCTCCGCCTCTTCCATAACGGCTTTGATTTCTTTGATCCCGGAGGTAACCGCGGAGAAATTCACGAAGTGGCTCTTCGTAGAAGATGCGATGATGCTCGCAAGCGTGGTTTTGCCAACTCCCGGCGGGCCCCAGAAGATCATTGAGGAGACGGCGTCGTTCTCAATCATCTTTCTCAAGGCGCGTCCTTCGCCAATCAGGTGTTTCTGCCCAATGAACTCATCAAGGCTCTTTGGGCGCAACCTCTCGGCAAGGGGTTGGTTTTCCTTTATCTCAAATAGGGAGGTCTGTTCCATGTCTACATTATATATGCATAAAGAAAGAACGCCCTAAGCAGGCGCTTAGAGGCGTTCCATTCTCTTTGGTTTGTCTCGCTTATTCGGCAGCTTTGGTGGTGTCGATGAGCTTGGCGTCTCCGATGAAGTTGCGAACAGAGGTGGCGGCAGAGATGGCGGAATCCTTAGACGGATAGGTTTCGCCCATGATCATGACGGCTCCGTTGTCGGAGAAGACCTTGAACTGATAGCGGTTCTGCTTATCTCTGGAGATGGTCATAGAGCCGGCAAGGACTTTGGCCTTGACCTTCTCGATGGCGCTGAGAACAGCGTTCTTGGAGGAATAGGTGGAGGTGACGAACAAGACAGCGCCGTTGGAGGCGATGAGCTGACCGATCCACTTCTTGGTCTCTTCATCGATAGAGACTTCGACTTTGCCGTTCTTGGTCGGGGTGACCGGGGCGAAGTCGATGGTCCATTCGCGGACTTCTTCTTCCGGGATCTCGTCGAGGTCGACGATCTTCTTGGCATCATAGAAACGCTCAACGGAATTCAAAGCGTTCTGGGCGTTGACGGCGGTCGGATAGATTTCGCCGGCGACGACTAGGCGGGAATCGTTGGCCGTGAAGATACGGAACTGGCTGTAGCCGTTCTTATCGGTGATGATCTTGGTGGTTCCGCCCGGGACGTTCTTCTTTAGGGTGGCGATTCCAGCCTTGGCGCCCTCGCGGGTCTTATAGCCATTGGAGACGATGAGGATTTCACCGTTGTTGGCTTTTAGGCGATATTTGAAGAATCCAGCTTCCGGGAAGACTTCGTATTTGCCGACGACTTTGGACTCTTTGGCTTTGGCTTTCGGGGCAGCGGCGACAGCTGGCTCTTCCTCGACAGGGGCAGACTCTTCAGCGGTTTCCGGGGCAGACTCTTCGGCGACGGGCTCTTCGGACTTTTCGTCGGCAACGGATTCTTCAGCCTTGCCTTCGGCCGGCTTCTCCTCTGGCGCTTCTTCCTTCGTTTCGGGCTCGATAGCCTTAGCAGCGGATTTCTTGGCTTTGGCTTTCTTGGCGGGTAGAGCCTTCATTTCTTCCTCAACAGGGGCAGCCTCTTCGGCGACAGGTTCTTCCTGCTTCGGTTCTTCCTTGACCGGCTCTTCGGGCTTTTCTTCCTTAGCAGGTTCTATAGCGACAACGGCTTCTTCCTGCTTCGGTTCTTCCTTGGTTTCTATAGCGACAGGTTCTTCGACTTTCTCTCCGGTGGCCGGTTCCTCGGCGACGATAGTAGCTTCCTTCTTACCGGAAAGGCCAAAGACGATAGAAAGAATCATGGCGATTAGGCCAAGTAGACCTGCAACGCCAGCAAGGATGGCGTGAACCTCTGATAGGCTGGCCTTAATGTCTCTGACCGGGGTCAAAGCCATAAGTCCACCGACGATGCCGATCAAGGCAAGGAATGCCGGAAGGACAAAGGCCGGCTTCTTCTTGGCGAGGACCAAAACGAGGGCCACGACGAAGAGAAGGGCTCCGCAGACGCAGCCAACGCTGAGCGTGAGGGCAAATTTTCCCTCACCCTGGAAAGCGAGTCTGGCGATGTTCTCGCCAGCAAAGGTGACGTTGAAGCCAACTAAGGCGAGTGCCACGACTGCAAGTGCGGCAGCCACGGCCGCGATTGCAGTCGTGCAGATGAATTTTCCTTTCGTGTTTTTCATAAAATTTCTCCCTTTTATGTTTTTTGGAAAACAACAGTCTATATTGTCCTCATTTTTTGGGTTTCTTACAAGAAGCAGGAATTTTTTACTCTTTCTCACATATAAAAGAGGTGATAGGTGCATCGATTTTTGTGTGAAAGCATTTTTTCCTGCCGGGAAAGTGAGTGGTTTTTGTATAGATACGCGTCTGTTTGAGCAACGACCACGTTCGCCATGAATGGGAAGAAAAAAGCACAGCGAATCTCTCCGCCATGCTTGATTTCGGCTTTAGCCAGAAGGGGTGATATGATTCCTCTTAGTCAAGAGGTGGGCGTCCATGGTCAGCCATCAGGATTCCCAAGCGGTTAGGTTGGGCATTCAACACCGGCGTCTCCAGTCAGGACTCCCTAGATATCAAAATGTAGGGGAACAATGTTCCTTCTGGCCCACTAGAATTGCTTCTAGCAAGACCATTATATATCCCGAACTTCTCCAATAGGGAAGGGGGAAGGCTAAGATGAAACAAATGCTTATTATTTGGACTTCTTAGAGTTGGATTTTGTAGCAGGAATCTTAGCTTTTTGCTCTTTTTCCCTAGCAATTTCCTCTTTCTCTTTTTCTGCCAAAGAGGCCTTCATTTTAGCGATGCGCTCTTCTGTTTTGCGCTTTTTCTCCTCTTCCGCTAATTTTTTGCTTTCCTCTACTTTCTTGGCCTCTTTCTTTGCCTTCGCCTTCTTGGCGATGGAGACAATGAGCCAGACAAGGAGAACGAGAACGGCGCCACTAGCGGCTGCCAGGGTTAGCCATGCCCAAGTCGGAAGAATTTCCTTCTTGGCCATTTCGTAGCTGAAGCGTTCGCCGGTGGAATAGGTGAAGAGATAGCGGCCAGAATCATACTTGGAGTCGATCTTGGCGAGCTTAGCGCCGCTTCCTTTATAAAGAGTGGCGCCTTCTTCCATCTCGAGCTTCACGTTAACGTCTTTGACGCTAATCTCCTTGCCGTCGCAATAGAAGCGGAGGATATAGCCATCATAGGTTTCTTCCAAGATGACGGAGGTGCCTTTCTTGAAGAGGCCGGTGACGATGACTTTGGAATCGGAAGTGAAGAGGCTGGTGGAAACCTCTTCGTAGCGGGCATAAACCTTCATGGAACTATCCACATCGCTAGGGAGATCCCAAGATGCGAAGTAGGAGGCCTTGTCGCCAGAGTAAATCATGTAGCCATCTTTTTCAGAGGCATAGAGGAAAGCCGGGGCTTCCTTGATTTTTTCGCCTGCGAATAAGCGGACATAGGAGTTAAGGGAATAGGCATCCTTATTGAGGGAGCCGTCTTCCTTATAAAGATCGCCATTCTCCTCGCGGAATTCCATGAAGGAGACAAGATATGCGATTCGAGAGTTCTTCTTCGCGACCTCGCTCATCTTGTCCTTATGGGCGTCGAAGAGGGATTTGAAGGAGGATTCGTCGCCATAGGCGTCGTTATCCTTAACCTCTTCGAAGCAGCGGAGTTCTGGATAGGCTTTGCTATCTTCTCCTGCCTGATAGGCTTCGGCGTCGAAGTGGAGACTTAGATTCGGGGAAAGAGAACCGTTGGAAGCAAGGGCTTCAGGAGCGAGGGCCTTGGCTGCGTCATCGTAGGAGGAATCATATTCCGCTTTATCGATGCCGCCTAAGGAACCGACGTAATAGTTCCACTTGATGGAGGTGGAGAAAGAGTTGGTAGCGGAGACGAAGGTGGTAGCCTCGCCTAGGAGCGCGCCTTTATGCGCGGAGGCATCCTCATTGAGAATCTCAACGTTGCTGATGCAGGAGGTCATGTCGCCAGAGAGGGTGCCGGCGATGCCGCCGACATAATCTTCGCCGGAAACTTCGGCGGAGGAATAGGAAGAGGCGACGTTTAGCGCGACGCCGGCGATGCCGCCGACGTGCTTTTTGCCTTCGACTAGGCTAGAGGCAAGGCATTCTTTGATGCTGCCTTTGGCCATGGAGCCGGCGATGCCGCCGACGTTCTCGCCGACGCTGCCTTTAACGTGACCGTTGTTGAGGGAATGGGTAAGGGAAAGATCGGCAGAGCTATTGAAGCCGATGATGCCGCCGACGTTGCTCTTGCCGAGGACTTCGCCATAGTTTGCGGAATAATCCACAACGGCTTTGGCACCGTCGTATTGCTCATCAAGCTCTTCTTCGTTTGGGAAATATTCCTTCATGAAGCCTTCATAGCCCATGGCGTTGAAATACTTCTCTAGATCGGCGTTATTCTGCTCAACTTTGCCATAGTAGCCGGAGATGCCGCCGACATAGCGGTCTGCGGTGACGGAGGCATCGTTGGTCGCGAAATAGATCTCGCCGTTGCTGACGCCGGCGATGCCGCCGACGTAGATCGCGGAGTTAGATGAAGACACACTGGCCTTATTTTCAACATCGGAGATCTTGCCAGCGCTATATCCGGCGATACCGCCGAGGTTGACGAGGGTGATGTTCTGGTTGCTGGATTGGCCGAGCAGGGTACCTTCATTTTTGCTGGAGGTGATCTCGCCTAGGTTTAAGCCAGCGATGCCGCCGACGTCGTTGGCGCCGGAGGTAACCGCAGTAGAGGTAATCTTGGCAAGCTTGCCATAGCGGAACTGCTTGGTGCTGTCAGAAGTCTCATTGTCCTTATATTCGCTGCGGCCGTTCTCTGCGGCAAAGCCGACGTAACGTCTGCCTTTTAGGAGGCCGGAGATGGAACAGGAATAGACTTCGCCATAGTTATGGCCAATGACGCCGACATAGTCGTTATCAAGGCAATCGAAGTGAGCGTTCTCGATGTTCAGCCTTTCAACGCAGCCATCTTTGGCAAGGGTATTGAAGATGTTATAGGAGGAGGAATTCTTGTCGAAATAGACGTTGCGGAAAGAATGGAATCCGGCATCAAGGGTGCCCTGGAAATAGGAAATCGGGGTAAGGGAGGTGCTGGAGAAATCGATGTCATTAGTAAGGCGGACGATCTTTTTCTGGCTATAGGAGGCGGAGGCGTTGCACTTATCCGCGAATTCATTCCAGCCCTTCGCCGTTGAGATGAGAACCTCTTCGGTGTCTTTCTCCGGGTCGACTTTCGAGAACTTGTAGTGGCGGCCTAGGCCATAGACGTGTTCCTCGGAAAAGAGGAGAGTGTAGTCACCCGCATCCTCGATTTCGATGTGCTTGGTGCCGTTTTTGTATTTGTTCTCACCATCGGTGATGTAGAAAGACATGCCGCCCCGCGGGACGACGAGGTCATAACGATATTGCTTGTAGTCCTCTTCGTAATACTCCTGAGATTCGGTGATTTCCTTCATCTCGTATTTGTCGTCGAGAAGGATGTCGCCGTTGTCGCCATAAAGATATCCGTTGAGGTCAGAGGCGATGTAGAAGCCATTATAGGAGGCGGTCTCTTCCTTATAGGTCACCGCGACGTTGTTATCTACGTCAGTGAAGGAGAACGTGTACCAGCCGCGGTCGGCGATGGTAAGGGTCATGGAGGCCTTTCCCTTTTTGTCCTCGTCTTCGCCTAGCCTCTTATAGCCGCCTTCTTCCTTCTCGTAGACGGAATAGTGGAGGACGAGGTCCTCTTCGCCGACATAAAAGGGTTCCGAGTTGTAGGTGGCAGGAGAGAGGACGGATTCATCGCGGGTTAGGGAATAACCCTTTTCGGTATTGGAGATGTCCGTAGGCTCAGCTTTGGTAAGAAGGTTTTCGTGAAAAGAGAGGAAATAGGCGGGGGCGTCTTCGATGTAGATGTGGTACTGGTAATCAGAACCGGTGCCGTAATTGCCATTCTCATCGAAGAGGAATTTCTGTAGGCCCACTTCCTTGCCAGGGGTGAAGAGGATGCGGTAGCTGCCGTCGGCGGAGATCACATGGGACTCCTTCTCATAGGCGACGACATCGTCCTTCTTCAAATCGATGGAAGAGATGTAATAGCAGTCGTAGGCGCTTTGATAAGGATTATAGGTGAGAGGCGTATCCGTTCCGTTCACGGAGATGGAGTACTCCTGCTTCTCGTAAAGCTTATAGGTGACGTGGCTAGAGGTGGCTTTGAAGCCATCCTTCTCCTCGTTATAGGTGGTCTTGGGATTGAATCTGACGGTATAGGTCAAAGCGGTCTTCTCATCGCTGAGGAAAGACTCGCCTTTGCTGTCGCCATAGCGGCTGCCATCAGAGCCCCCGACGTAGAAGGAGGTGCCGGTGGGGAGATAGACCTCATCCAGCTCATACTCGCCATCATCAAGAAGGGTCATCTTGTGGGAGCTGCGCTTGGCATAGTTCTCGGTGCTGATGCAGACGAAATAATCGTAGACGGGCGCTTCTTCTTCCTCAGCCGATGTATCCGGGCTTTCAGTATCGCTCGGGGTGTCCTCACCCTCAGCCGAGGTTCCTTCGGATGGAGTATCATCAGCTTTCACGGTTAATGGGCTAGAGGGCATCGCCGAGATGGCGAGGCCGCTTAGCAGCATTAAGGCGGAAAGAGTCATCAATTTTGAGGCTTTAGTCATTTTCAATATCCTCCTTTGGGGTATAGGTGATCATGAAGCGACCAGACTTGCGTTTTTTAAGGATCTCTCTGCCACGGGAGAAGGCGTTCTGCTTCTCGGAGAGGGCCGTCTTGTCGATGAGGGGGTCCCATAGCAAGATGAGGGCCGGCATGACGAGAAGTGCGCTGGCGATGGAGATTAGGCAGCCACGGCATAGGCAGGAGCCAAGGGTGGCGATGAGCGGGTCACCGACGATGACGCCGATGAGGAAGCTTGCGGAGATAAGGATCGTGCCAGAGGTAAGAATGGTCGGGAAGCTTTGGTTGATGGAATCGATGATGGCCTGTTTCTTATCCGTATAGGTCTTGCGAAGCTCGGTGTAGCGGTTGGTGATGACGATCGCGTAATCGATGGTCGCGCCCATCTGAATGGCCGAGACGATGAGGTTAACGAAGAAGTAACAGTTGATTCCGGTTAAGAAGAAATAGGTGAAGTTGATGAAGATGGCACCCTGGATGACGAGACATAGCGGGAAGGGGATGCCCCAGTTCTTGAAGGTGATGACCAAGACGACATAGACGAAGACGAGGGTGAGGATCGTAACGACGAGGTTATCCTTGGAGAACGTCTTGTTGAGGTCGTAGTCCGCCATCGCGTTGCCAGCGAAGATGACGTCGGGGTACTTGCCTTTGATGGTCGTATTCAGACGTTTGATGAGAGCGAAGGTCTCAGGTGCTTCTTCCGCCGCGCCGATCTCGAAGACGACGCGGGAATAATTCGGGCCGATGAGCTGCTTTTCGGCATCGGTGATCTGACGTTTGATGTCGTTATAGGAGTCGATGGCATCAGGCTTATCGTTGAGGGAGGCGCGGATAAGCTCATCATGGGAGAAAGCAACGTCGCAGAGGTCGAGGAGCGAGACCTTATAGTCAAGCTTGTTGGCCTCATAGATCAAGACCTCCTCCGCGGAATCGCGGGTGTCCTCTTTGCAAAGCATGGCGTAGCCGGAGTAGATCTTGTCGCTGGCGGCATAATCGATATTGATGAAATCGGCGAACTGCTTGTAGTTGATCTTCTCGGGCAGGTAGTAGCTGATGTCGTTTTTGGTAATCTGGGTATTGGCGATGCCCTGCGCCTTTCTCACAAGCGGCTCTTCGGAGACGGTATTGAGGATGTCTAATTGCTCAGCGTAATCATTGCCAGGCATGACGATGACGAATTGAGTGCTGTAGCCGAAGACGTTGCTGATCTCCTTTTCGGCGATCATCGCGCTGGAGGGGCGCTCGGTATCGATGGAGTTCTCCGCGTAGACGTAGGTGACTTTGTTAGAGGCATATAGGCAGACGCCAGCGAGGGCGATGTAGAGGAAGGGCATGACCCATTTGGTGTGGCCCGCGAATTTGCCGAGGAAGTTGACCTTTGGGACAAGGGATTTGTGCATCGTCTTGGAGATCGGCTTATCAAACATCAAAAGCAAGGCCGGCATGACGAAGAAGACGGAGACCATGCTCCAGACAATGGACTTGGCGAGGACGATGCCAAGGTCAGCGCCCAGCTTTAGCGACATGGTGCAGAGGGCAAGCATGCCGGAGATGGTGGTAAGGGAGGAGCCGAAAATTTCAGGAATGGCTTTGCTAAGGGCATTCACCATGGCCGTTTCGGAGTCACGGGTGAACTGTTTTTCCTCCTGGAAGCGGTTTGCCATGATGATCGCGTAGTCGATGGCTAACGCCAGCTGAAGGATGACGCACACAGACTTTGAGACAAAGGATATCGTTCCTAGCCAATAGTTCGTACCCATATTGAACAAGGCGGCGATGCCGAATGTGGCCAGGAATACTGGAACCTCCATGAAGGATTCTGAGGTAATCAGCAAGACGACGATGATGATAATGACGACGAACACCAAGACGAAGTTAATGGACTGCTGAAGGGTATCCGCGTAGTTATCCGTCAAATCGACGGAGACGTAATACTCATGGTCTGAGAGGAGGGTCTTGATGGTATTGAAGGCGTTGACCGTGATCGGATCGTCTTCCGTGCCTTCAAAGGTAACCGTGTATTTGGCGCAGGCATCCTTGTAATAGTCCGGGGTGTTATAGAAGTCGAACGGCTTCACGCCTTCGACGTCTTTGATCTTCTCATAGAGGTCGTGGGCCTCTTCATAGGAGATGTTCTTAACCATGAAGCTCGTAGAGCCGAAGGTATAGAACTCCTTGTCCATGATGTCGAGCGCGCGGCGGGTATCGGTGGTCTCATCAAGATAAGAGGAGATGGAATATTCGACTTTGGTCTGGGTCATACCATAAACGCAATAGCCGGCAAACCCAAGAAAAAACAGAAGGATGATCTTTCGGAATTTAACAACGAACTCAGCGATTTTTTTCATTTTCTCCTCCTGTACGTTTATTGATATTGGTGTATTGTTATGTACACAGCTGTAATTGCTGCGTCATAACCATACACAACAAGACCGCATGGTCAACCAGCCAAGGGCTGAACATTATAACATGCTGTATAGTTATCAATATAGGAAGGAAATATTGTATGAGTGAAACCAAAGACGACGTTCGCGTTAGAAGAACCAAGAAATCCCTGCGCCTAGGACTCATGGAATTATTGAAGGAAGAGCCCTTCGAGAAGATCTCCGTCAAAGACATCTGCGAGAGGACCATGATCAACCGCATGACCTTCTACGCGCATTACAAAGATAAGTATGACCTCTTAGACGATGCGATCAAAACCCTAGGGCAAGACATCTGGAAACAGTCGGTGAAGGAATCCGTCCTCGACTTCAGAGTCGATGGCCCGGCCGTCGCCGCGAAGGTCTCCGCCAACGTCATCGAGACCTGCTACAACCACCGTGATGAGATCTTCTCCATCACCAATTCCAATAACGGGCTCGCCAGCCAGGTCCTCATGACCTCCATCACCGAGCTTGTCACCAAGCTATTCGACTCCATCGAGCAGCATTACCACCTCCGTTATGACAAGGGCTTCATGGTCAGCTTCCTCGTCGGCGGATATTCCGGTATTGTCATGCATTGCCTCGAGCAGAAGACTTTCGACAAAGCAGTCGTTGAAAGAACCTTCTACCAGGTTGTCAATGATGCCCTCAAAGGCGGCGTCGTCACCAAATAAGGTCACCCGTTCATCTATTTTTGGCGTTTCTCGTTGTGGAGGGACGCCTTTTTCCAACGTTTCGTTATCTTTGCCATGCTAAGGCAAACAATCAGTCGGTATTCTCATTGACTAAAGAAGTGCTTGGTCTTATGTTTCCCTTGATGGGGAACTAGTATGAAGAACTATATAATCAGCTGCACTTCTACCGTCGACCTCTCCAGAGAGCATCTAGAGAGCCGCGATATCAAGTTTATCGCCTTCCACTTCAATCTCGGTGGCAAGGACTATGAGGATGACTTAGGCAAGTCCATCCCGTTCGTCCAATTCTATGCCCGCATCGCCAAAGGCGAGATGACCAAAACCTCCCAGCCCGCGACGGGAAACTATGTCGAATACTTCAAATCGCTTCTAGAGAAAGAAAACAAGGATATCCTCCACGTCTGCCTTTCTTCTGGCCTCTCTGGCGACTTCAATTCCGCGACCCTCGCCGCGAATATGGTCCTCAGCGACTTCCCGAACAGAAAGATCATCGTCGTCGATTCTCTCGGTGCTTCTTCTGGCTACGGCCTATTGATGGATAAGCTCGCCGACCTTCGCGATGAAGGCATGGGCTTTCTAGAGTTGGCCTCCTGGGCCGAAGAGCATAAGCTCGAAGTCCACCACTGGTTCTTCTCTACCGATCTCAAGTATTACGTCAGAGGCGGAAGAGTCTCCGCCACCAGCGGCTTCATCGGCAATCTTCTCCACATCTGCCCGCTTCTCAACATGGACGATCAGGGACACCTCTGCCCCAGAGAGAAAGTTCATGGCAAGAAAGCCGTTATGAAAGCCATCGTCGAAAAGATGAAGCAGTTCGCCGAGAACGGCCTCGAATATGCGGATAAGGTCTATATTTCCATGTCCGCCTGCATGGAGCTCGCCGAACCCGTCGCCAAGATGGTTGAGGAAGCCTTCCCGAAGATGAAGGGCAAGGTTGAGATCAACAATATCGGCACCACCATTGGTTCCCATACCGGTCCAGGCACCGTCGCCCTCTTTTTCTGGGGCAGCAAGCGCGGCGCTTAATCGAAGATAAGAAAAAACGTTAGATGCATTTGTGCGCCTAACGTTTTCGTTTTACTTAATCGCTTCCGCTTCTTTGCTTTCGCGCAGGAAAGCATCTTCATCGCCAAGGCCAGCGCTCTTCAGCATCATCATGCCTAAGAGGAATCCGCCTTGATAGATGATATTCACGGAGATCTGAATCCAAGCCCATTCGTAATAACGCTTGGTGGAAAGATATCCCATGGATACCATCGCGAGGATGGAGATGATAAACAACACGGCAGCGCCTGGCTTCTTCATGCGGAAGGCCATATAGGTGAGCATGATAAGCATGCCGGTCGCGCCGATGACCATGATCACGATGAAGGGGAGGGAGGATTCATAGACCTTCGCTTCCGCAAACGCCGCGGCGAGGATTAAGGGAAGGGAGATCGTTCTCACTTTCGTATAGTTTTTGTTGTGCTTGGTAAACATGCCTACCAACGCTAGGAAGATAACCAAGAACCCCAAGGACTGCGTGCTCGTGAATTGCTTATCGAGAATCACGTAATCGATGGAGGCGATGCCGAGGAGGAGCTTATGCATCGCCTTTAAGACGCCAGCCACGAAGATCATGACCGAGCCGCTGGCGAGGAGGGCATAAGCCCCCTTCACCATTTTGTTATAGAAGCAGCGGAGCATGATGACTCCTCCTGCTAGAAACAGGCAAACAGGAACAAGGTCGTAGATGGCCTGAAGAGCCATTCCCCAGCCGGGGGCTTCTCCAAGAGGGGTCTCAGTGAGGAAGGTAATCATACAATCCACTTCCAGTTGATGATGCTCTTAACAGGGATGAGGCGGAAGAGGATTGGGGTCTTCTTCACATAGGCTTGGTATTCAATGTCTTCGCCATAGCTCTTGTTCTGTCTCTTCTCAAGACGCTTGGCGCCGGAAAGCATGACATAGACGAGGCAAAGGTAGCCGAAGATGGCGACAACCCACTGGGCCCAGCCATTGAGGCAGTTGCAGCCAGAGACGAACACGCCGGTCCAGAACAAGATTTCGCCGAGGTAGTTCGGGCAGCGGACATAACGATAGAGTCCGGTGTCGACGAAACGCTTCGGATTAACTTTTTTGGCGGCGGATTTCTGGTGGTCAGCGGTGCTCTCAAGGATGAGGGCAAAGACCATGATGGCGGCGCCGAGCAAGGGAAGAACGATGTTGGCAGTGCCTTCATATTGTTCGTTCATCGTGCGATAGAAGATCGGCGAGACTTCACAGACATAAAGGACGATAACGGAGATCCAAATCGTGAAAAGGACAAAGAACGGTACCTTCTTTTCCTGTTTCTTGTCATAGATTTTGTCAAATCTCTTCTTGAAGGAAGCGGACTTGGCTTCGCGATAGATCAAGAAGCCAGAGAGACGGCAGCCATAGACGATGAGGAGGGCGCTTAAAATGAATCCCTGCCATCCCATAGACGGCATAAGCGGAGTGAAACTCATGACCATCATGGAGATGGAGAGCATGGCAATGGCGATGCCGTAGCCAACGCTCATGAAATAGACGAGCTTATAGAATCCGATGGCGCATCCTAACGCGGCAACGATAGCAAGGACAGCGATCGCCAGCGGAAATGCGGCTTGGAGAGCTTCCATGTCTTATTTCTCCTTCGGATAACGGGACTTGATGTATTCGGCAAAGCTGAGGTTGCCATACATGGTGTCGCCGACGAGATCATGGGTGAGGGTCCACTTGGAGAAGCGGATGAGCGCTTCTTTGTTTCCGCCTTCCTTCTTGGCCTTCTTGGCGAGTAGGTCAAAGAGGAACGCAGGAGCCCTAGAGATCTTGCAGGGCTTGCCGGCAGCGGCGAAGAACATCTCCGCGATCTGCTTGTAGGTGTAGGACTCTTTGCCGCCGATGGAATAGGTCTTTCCGTCGTCTTCGATGTGCTTGACGATGAAATCGGCGAGGTCGGTGGTGTCGATGACGTTGCAGGGGAAGTCCTTATGGCCGAGGAGGGTGACTTTGCCCTTCTCAATCATCGGCATGAAGACCTTGGCGATGTCATAGAAATATCCGGTCGGGCGGAAGATGACATACTTAAGTCCAGAAACCTTTAGCTTCTCCTCGAACTGATGCTTGGCTTCGAGCATCGGGACGTTCGGGTCGCTATCGCATTTAATGACAGAGACATAGCCGAAGTTCTTAACGCCCGCGGCTTTGGCTTCCTTGAGGATGGCAAGGTTGCCATTGAGGTCGATGTCGTAGTTGGAGAGGGTCTTGCTCTTGCCGACGAGACCGACGGTGGTGATGACGGCGTCGCAGCCATCGCAGGTGCCCTTAAGGGTCTCCGGCTTGGTGACGTCGATGATCTTGGTTTCGAATTTGCCTTCGTACCCTGGCATTTCCTTTGGTTTGATATCGCAGGCGACGACGCTGTGGCCAGCATCGATTAGATGGCGAAGGATGTCGCTTCCGAGGTTGCCGAAAGCGCCAGCTAACATAACTTTCATGATGGAATGGGTCCCTTCTTTTTACTTCTGTTTCTCTTTGGCGCGCTTGTCGTTGATGATTTTCATCTCCGCAGGGGTGATGACCTTAACGCCGTTTTCTTCGGCCCACTTAACGCAGCCTTTCAAAGCGGTCGGGAGGAAGATTCTCGGGACCTTGACTAGCATGGCGAGGGCATCGTCGGTGAACTGGACTTCGGTCTGGAGGCGCTTAGCGGCATAACGGACGCTGGAGACGTCGGTTTCACGGACGGGGAGAAGCTCCGGGCGCGGCTTCTTGAACGGGGAGCACCAGACGTTCTTGGAATCGCGGTAGCCATAATCGACAGGAACGCGTGGGAATCCTTTGGCGGTGACGCCGTTGATGATGGAGTTTGCATACTTCTCCTTCATGAGGATCTTGTCGATGCGAAGGATGAAGTGGCAGCCGAACTTGGAGGTGATGCCATTGAAATCATGGTACGGGCCTTCGTAGCCATCAAGCTGACCCGGTTGATCGTTTTCAGCGTGGTCAAGTTCTCTCATCCAGGTGCATTCGATTACCTGATAGGACTCGGTGACGACCTGCGGGAACTTCTCATCCGGATGCTCAGCGGCCATTTGCCCGTCCTCGAGGTGGAACTTGCAGTTCTTCATCTTCTCGGCGGTGGTATCTCCAGGCCAGCCCATACGGACGGCTTCTTTGAAAAGCTTCTTGTCATCGGGGAAGAAGTTAATGGTGCACTTGCCAGTGCGAAGGATGTTCTGGGCGGTGTTGCTGGAGTTGCGGCACTCTAGAAGCATGGCGTAATACTCTTTGCCGGCGATGTAATACGGGGCGATAAGGGAATACGGGCCAAGGTTGGTTTCCCCGTTTTCGGCAAGGGTGCCAATCATGACTACCGGCATCGGGTAGAAGAGAGAGGTCTGATAGAAGTTATCGACCGGTCTAAGATTTTTGAAGCTGCTCATTTGTTTCCTCCTGTAAGTGCTTGTTGGGCAAGATTGAGCATTGTGTCGGCGTTCAGCCCTTCTTCGATGGCTGCGCGAATCACGATTTCGGCTGAGGCGTTAATCAAATCTCCGCTTGGGCTAATGCCTAAGACAGCCACTTCTTTTTGAATCAGGGCGGCAATCGCGCTGCGGAAGATCTTATGTCCTTCCTTCATGCGGCTTGGTTCCCCATTCATCGAGAAGAAGGCATCCTTATGGTCATTCTCGAAGTCAGTGATCGCCTGACGGACGTCGTTTAAAAACTTATCTAATGCCACGCCTGCTTCGATTTCTTTCTCAAGGCCGGAGTAGACGATGGTCCATTCCTCAAGGAAAAGGGCGACGAGCAGGTGCATCTTATCGGGGTAGTAGTTATAGACGCTGCCGATGGAGACGCCTGCGCGTTTGGCGACGCAGCGGATGTTGAGACCGTTGCCGCCTTTCTCAGAGAGTTCTGCTCTTGCAGCGGCTAGGATGCTCGTTTTTGGATCAGTTAGGACCTTTGGCATATCTTTTTGAACACGTTCAATTTGAGTCTATTATTCACGCTTTATTGATACAATACCGTTATCGTATTACCGATATAATTTTGCTGTTTTAGCCTATCCCAATAGAAATAAATTTAAAGAAAGAACAAAAGTCCCTTTTTATTTTTCACTTTCGGAACTAGAAATTTTTTTGGCAAACAAAGGAAACTGCAAAAATTTCGGTGGTTTCGATAAACTTTATAAAAGGTTTATGGAAACTTTGGTAACAGCTCAAGTTCCCTAAAAAGTAAGCGCTTTCTCGTTTTAGGCTTTTCTTCGACCAGCCCTAGCTTTTTTCGCGTTGTGTAAACGCTTTCATATCGATATAATCGCCGATGTATTAATTACGGGATATAAAGGCTCGTGCACTTATAGGCAGGCACGCCTGGCATATCCCGAAGAAAGGAAAATGCATATGGCTACCTCAAAAGTCACTTATGCGCCGGGCACTCGCCCGGCAACCAAGAAGATCATGTGGATCTTCGCCATCGGCCAGATGGGTTGGGAAATCTTTGCCGGCATCATTGGCAACTGGTTGGTCGCTTACTTCCAACCGACCACCAGAGACGGCCTCCCGCAGTTCATCCAGCAGGGAACCGTTTGGTGGGTTCTCACCGTCATCGGCGTCATCACCGCCATCGGCCGTATCTTCGACGCCGTTACCGACCCGCTCGTGGCGAATTGGTCCGATAACAGCAAAAACAAGCGCGGACGTCGTATCCCGTTCATGTTCTGGGCTACCTTCCCGCTAGCGATCATCACGGTCCTCATCTTCGCCGTTCACATCCCTGAAACCGTTGCGAACTACCAGATCTGGAACGCCGTTCTCCTCGCGGTTCTTCTCTTGGGCTTCTACTTCGCCCTCACCTGCTACTGCACTCCGTACAACGCATTGATGGCTGAGCTCTCCAAGACCCCGGAAGATCGTATGTATATTTCCACCGCGATCTCCCTAACCTTCATCGTCGGCAACCTCTTCGCCTTCGTTCCGTCCGCCGTCGTCGGTGGTCTCAAAGGCGTTATGTCCGCCGCCACCGCCTACAACGTCGTCTTCATCGTCCTCGCCGTCATCGGCGTCGTCTGCTGCCTATTGCCGACCCTTCTCATCAAGGAACCGGAATTCGTTACTCCTGTCGCCGAAGAAAAGAAGTCCAATGTCTTCAAATCCTTGGGCGCTACCTTCAAGAACAAAGAATTCATCGTCTTCGTCATCTCCGATATCTGCTACTTCATTGGTCTAACCATGTTCCAGACCGGCTTGCAGAAATACGTCGTCACCCTCTTCGGCCTCTCCGAAGGCTGGACCACCTATTTGCTCGGCATCATGACCTTGCTCTCCGTCGCCCTTTACTTCTTCGTTACCCCGCTAACCAAGAAATTCGGCAAGAAGAAACTTCTCATCACCGCCTTCATCTGGTTCGCCGTCGTCTTCCTAGTCGCTGCTCTTGGCGTCTCTGGAACCGTCACTTACTACACCGCTGCTAACGACGCTTCCGTCGCTACCCTCGCCTCTGCTGGCGTCCTTAAGATGCCTGGCATCGTCCTTGGCCTATTCGTCGCCGTCTTCGCCGCTTTTCCGATGGCAATCCTTGGCATCTTGCCGCAGTCCATCGTCGCCGACATCGCTGCCGAAGACACCATCAAGACCGGCGAAAAGCGTGAGGGTATGTTCTATGCCGCTCGTACTTTCGCCTTCAAAATGGGTCAGTCCGTCGCCATGGTCCTCTTCTCCACCTTCGCCATGATCGGTGCCTTCGAGGGCTATAGCCGCAACGTCTACACCGAAGCCAATGGTTCTGAGACTGTTGAGTTCATCAAGGGCTCCGTCGTCGATGGCAACGGCTATCGCATCGCCCTCATCGTTGCCGCCGCCTTCGTTATCCTTGGCGCCATCGTCATCTCCTTCTACAACGAGAAGAAGGTTAACGAAACCATCGCCAGCGCTACCAAGCTCGCCGAAAGACCCGCCGAAGAAGCTAAGTAATCATTTGTTTCACAGATAAGACCTCTGAGTTAATTAGTGGTCTTTTTTTTTCATCAAATCGCCAAACTTCCATCTATCGGATTTTCCTTTTTCACAAAGTGGCAAACGAAAAAACCATAATAGGGTGCTACTCATTTCGGAAGGATTCCCATGAAGAAGCGAGGCCTTAAGATCTCCGAGGATGCGATCCTCATCTTGATTCACTGCTTGCAACAAAAAAGAAAGGCCAGGAAGCTAGTTCAGCTAGTTCTGCTTCTTGGCCTTTTTGATTGTGCCTATCGCATATTCGCGGCTTTTTTCCACAAGCTCATAGAGCCTTTCGTCGCTCATGGAGTCGTCTAAGAGAATCGAGATCCACATCGCATGGCTCATGTGGTAGCAGGGATAGACGCCTTTTTCGTTTTGGATAAGCGAAGGGATGAGCTTTGGATCTGCTTTGATGTTCATCACATCCACGAGGTCCATCTTCTCCTCTTCGGTAAGGTTTTTCTTCTGCTTGGTGAGCTTTAGCCTCGGGATATTCATGATCAATGCATACCATTTACGGTTAGCAGCATAACGGAAGACACCATAGTCATCCCCTTCCCAGGGGAAATCAGGCTCTTCGCCATAGGCTTCTCTCACATGCTCCACGAAACGGTTGGATTGAGGGGAGGCAAACAGCTCTTTGTGGAAGCATTTTCCCGCGATATCGCCAAGCAGGGCTTTGTATTCGTCTCTAGCCGCGGTCACGAAATTGCCAGTCGCGTTGTCCGCGCGCAAAGGCGCATATTCATCCCCAGTATCGGCATCGATGACTCGGCCGCTCACCTCGCCGTTTTCAAAAACGGTGATTTCGGCCTTCAGGCCCGTCTCTTCCAATGTTTTGGAGTAAACATACCCCTGGGCAGTTTTCGCAAAGCCATAGGCCTCTAAAGCAGCAAAGTCAGGCTTTGCCCTTCCGAATATTCTCTTCTCGATTTCCATGCCGATAATGATAACAAAAAACCAAGGCCGAGGGCTTTGGGCGTTGTCTTTATAGAATCTTCTTGATCCTAGAGATCATGAAGCGTCCTTCTTCCTCTGTTAGGCCAGAGAAAGCAAGACGGATGGAATCGTCGTTCATCGGAACGACATAGATGTGTTCCTTCTTCAGCTTTTCAGCGACTTCGAAGGCGTTTTTGGCCTTCATCGTCAAAAAGAAGCCAGACATGTATGGGAAATGTGGGATGCCAGCGCGGTCCATTTCCTCTAAGAACATCCTTGATCTCTTGGCGAGAACGTCTTTATTAAATTCGATTTCCTCATTTAGCCGTTTATGAAGGCTAGAATCCTTTAGAACCTGGGCAACCGCGTATTGGGCGGAGCCAACAGGAACGGAATAAGTGCCTCTAGCCTGAGCGCCGAAGGCGCGTTTGATGCCAAGCATTTCTTCTTCGTCGTGAGCCAAGGCGATAAGGGCGCCAAGCCTTAAGCCGTATAGGCCAAAAAGTTTGCTGCAGCTAAAGGCCACAAGGGGAAGGAAGTTCTTCTGGCCTTTGACGAGTTCATCGAACAAAGCGAAATGATGGCCAGGGTCGGAGTAGAAGGAAAGATAGGCGATGTCAAACAAGACGGTGAGCTTGCCTTCTTTTCCAACTTCATCAAGCATGAGGAATAGTTTTTCGTACTCCTTCTCGTTCATGCAGTAGCCAGTCGGGTTCTGGCAGGGGTCATTGATGACAAGAAGGGCGGATTTGCCCGCAGCGAATTCCTTGTTGATGGATTCGCGGATGGCCCTTATATCAAGTCCGCCTTCTTCCGTGAACATGTTATAGGTGGCGAAGTTATCTTTAGCCTTCTTGGCGATCAGCATGTAGTTGGTCCACATGACGCTGGGAAGAAGAACGGTCTCGCCCTCCTCAAGGAAAAGGTTGAAGGCGATGGAGATGGCGCCGGTGCCGCCTAGAGTGGAGCCGATGAAGGGATGATAGAGCTTGTTGATGGTCTCTTCCTTGTCGCCAAAGACATAGGAGAAGACGCCTTTTAGGTATTCGGGGTCGCCATAGACGTTAGGATAGCCCAGCGCACCGGTGATATTATTTCTAAGGGATTCATCGATAAGCGGGACCTTGCCGAGGGTCTTATCCTCATCCAAGAACGTTCCAATGCTGGCGTTGACGACTTTGTTGCCTTTTCTCGCGTCTTCCTTTGCCTCACTAGCGATGGCGATGATGTCGGTTTTGCTGACGCCGCCTTCACTTCTTTTTGCAACAAATTTCGCCATTGTGGAGCCTCCTATTTCCAAGGACGATTAATCATAGTGCTTAAATAAAAAAAGTCACCTGATTGTCTATGTTTTCCTTTGCCCTCCCCTACATGAAGCCTATACTACGTCCAGGGAAATGGTGTTCTTCCCGGCTACTAGCAAAACCGCCTTTCTGGGCTGATGGCGTCTGTCTCTGTTTTTCGCCTAGGCAGACGGCGGGCCGGAAAGGATTTTTCATAGGAGCTTCTTCCTTTGCTTAGGGATCATTCTTCTCGTTGGAGGGCTATTGGGGTTCCTGCTAAAAAGATTCGCCTGGCGTCGCTCCTAGGCTAACTTGCCTTAGGCATATTCCTCAGCTGCTTCGGATTCAGTAACCAGGAATTGCTCGGCATACCCTCTCAAAGAAGAAAGATCGCTTTAGGAGCGATTCTTTTGAAGGCGGGCTTCTCGACCTTGGCAACCGCCTGGGCAACGAGGCGATCATCGCCTCTGGCAATATCGTCTTATCCGTGGCCGTCTTAGCCATCCTGCTCACCGCAGCGATATCCGCGGTGATTGTGGATCTAACTATACGAAGCTAACAAGGAAAGAAATTGCTCCCATTTCAGAGGAAAAAACGGCAAAAGAGTAAAAAAGGACTACGTTTCCCAATTTCTGAGGAAATGTAGTCCGCTTTCATTAGTCTAGGAGGCTAGGAATGCGGGAATAGACTTCTTTGGTACGGCGAAGGTAGTAGGCCTCGTCGAACAGAGAATCCAATTCTTCCTTGCTGAAAGCGTTTTGAATGAGCGGAAGCTTAGCGATGGCGTCCTTGAACGGCTCGCCGCCTAACGAAGCGGCGATCGCATAAGGCTGAATCGCGTCATAAGCCACTTCTCTCGCCACGCCTTTTTCCACAAGAGTATTGAGGACTCTTTGAGAGAAGATAGCGCCTTTGGAAAGGTCGATGTTCCTCTTCATTCTTTCCGGATAGACTTCGAGATTGTTGATGACTCCGGCCATGCGGGCGGAAGCATAATCGAAGAGGATGATGGAATCGATGAAAGCGACTCTTTCCACAGAGGAATGGCTGATGTCTCTTTCGTGATAGAGGGCGTTGTCCTCCATGATGGAGGTGAGGTAGCCACGGATCATGCGGGCGCAGCCAGTGATGTTCTCGCTGGCGATGGGGTTGCGCTTCTGCGGCATAGCGCTGCTGCCTTTTTGGCCTTTGGAGAAGCCTTCGGCAACCTCGTTGATCTCCGTTCTGGAAAGATTGCGGATTTCAACCGCGATCTTCTCCTCGGTAGAGATGAGAATCGCTAAGGCGGAGGCATATGCCTCATGGAGGTCACGCGGCAGAACCTGGGTGGCAATGGCAGAGGACTTTAGGCCGAGCTTCTTCGCGACAAGGTCTTGGACCTCTGGAGCGATATTGGCAAAGTTGCCCATAGCGCCAGAAAGCTTGCAGGCCTCCAGCTCAGCTGCGGCGACTTTGAATCTAGCGACCCCGCGCATCAATTCATCGTAGTAATTCGCCCATTTAAAGCCGAAGGAGATGATCTCTCCATGCATGCCATGGGTGCGGCCGATGCAGGGGGTATTCTCATAGGCAATGGCCTTATCCTTGACCGCCTTCAGCAAAGAATCTAGGTGCGTGAGGATAACGGCATTGGCTTTCTTATAAAGCAAAGACATCGCCGTATCGACGACGTCGGTGGAGGTCAATCCATAATGGACCCACCTCTTCTCCTCGCCGAGGCATTCGCTGATCTGGCGGGTGAAGGCGACGACGTCATGACGGGTGATCTCCTCGATCTCCTGGATGCGCTTAACATCGACTTTGGCTTTGGCCTTGATGGCCTCGTAGTCAGAAAAGGGGACGACGCCTAATTCGACATAAGCCTCTAAGACGGCGAGTTCAATCTGCCAATAAGCCTCGAAACGGGACTCATCAGAGAAGAGATTCTCCATCGCCTTGTTCGTGTAACGCTCAATCACTTGAAGAGCTCCTCGCGAATGATGGTCTGCTTATGGTCTGGACCAACGGAGACCATGGCCACGGACACGCCAAGGGCCTTTTCGATTTCTTCCACATACCTCTTGGCGTTCTGTGGGAGATCGTCGTAGTTCAAAACGTTGGAGATATCCTCTTTCCAGCCAGGGAGAGTGACATAAACCGGCTCCACCTTGGAATAGGAAGGAACATCGCAGGGCATGTAGTCGATAAGCTTGCCATCAATCTTATAGCCGGTGCAGACTTTGATTTGATCAAGGCCACCTAAGACGTCTAGAAGCATCAAGCCAACATGGGTGATGCCAGAGATCTCTTTGACGTAGCGCAAAACCGCAAGGTCAAGCCACCCGACGCGGCGCGGGCGCTTAGTGACGGTGCCATATTCATGGCCCTTCTCACGGATTTCGTTGCCAATCTCATCGAATAGCTCGGTCGGGAAAGGACCTTCGCCGACGCGGGTGGTATAGGCTTTCATAACGCCGAGAACTTCGTTGACGACGGTTAGCGGGAGTCCAGTGTTAACCGGGATGGCGGTCGCTAACGGAGAGGAAGAGGTGACATAAGGATAAGTGCCATGGGTAAGGCAGAGCATCGCGCCCTGAGCGCCTTCAAATAGGACCTTTTTGTTTTGCTTTAGGCAGTCGCGAAGATAGGCGGAGGTGTCGGTGATGAACGGAATTAGCGAGGGCATGACCTCGTGAAGTTGCTTTAGGATGTCTTCTTTCTTGAAGGGCTCAGCACCATAGGCAATAAGTTCGCGGTTCTTGATGTTAAGCGCACCCTCAAGGCGGGATTCGAGCTGCTTCTCATCAAGAAGGTCGCCCATGCGTAGGCCTAAACGAGCGGCTTTGTCCTCATAGCAAGGGCCAATGCCGCGTCCGGTGGTGCCGATTTTAGAATTGCCAAGCATCGCCTCACGGGCGTGATCGATGGCAACGTGATAGGGCAGTAGCATAGAGGCCCTATTGGAGATGAGAAGATTGAACTTGGTAACGCCTTGCGCCTTTAGTCCTTCTATCTCCTCCACCAGCGCGAACGGGTTGATGACCATCCCGTCAGCGAGGACGTTAACGACGTCTGGATTGAAAATGCCGCTTGGAAGAAGGCGAAGCGCATAACGCTTGCCGTCTCTGACGATGGAATGCCCAGCGTTGTTGCCTCCTTGAGAACGAACGACGACTTCTGCGCGCGAGGCGAAATAATCGGTAAGTTTTCCCTTACCTTCATCGCCCCATTGCATTCCTTCGATTGCCAATGTGCTCATTGATATAAATCCCCTTTGCTTTTTGGTGTGTAACAAGGGATAGGCTTATTACTTACGGATTGTAGCACCGTAACATTTTCTAAATGCTTGTAAGCGCTAACAATTTCTTAGTCAAATCTATGACATTGTCGATAAAGAAAATAAAAAGTCCCGATGAGGCTGGCATTCTTTTCCATCAAAAGCCATTGTTATTGCGTTATAATCAACGCAGTTCCATGGTCTTGTTTCTGCTTTGCACAACATTGGGTCTAATCTCGTCGCTAGTGACGTACTTCTTAACCCCGTTATCCCAGAACCCGTATTACCTTTTCCTGCTTCTTGTCTTCATCCCCGCCTACGGAACGGCGGCATTCCTATTATTCGCGGGCATACTTGCCTTATGTTGTCCTTTTATCCGCCTCGACAAAGAGGTGAAACATCCGCATTGGTTTGCCTATTGGGCAATCTGCCAAGTCATTTGGATGGTCTTCTTCTATCTTGGCGTGAACGTGCATGTGAATGGAAAAGAGAAATTGCCGAATGGCAAGCGATTCCTGCTTGTCAGCAACCACCGTTCTAACTTTGATTTCCTCTGCGTCATGGCCAAGCTCCCTTCCATGAAAGTCATTCCCATCGCCAAGAAGGAGACGGAAGATTACTTCGTGGCAGGCAAATGGTCGCATTTAGCAGGATTTATCCCGTTAGACCGCAACGACGCCTACAAAGGTTTGAAAGCCATCATCAAGGCGATAAACTATGTGAAGGGTGGCGAGGCATCCATCTATGTCGCCCCTGAAGGAACGCGAAGCAAGAATGGAAAGATGGGTGAATTCCATGCCGGCTCCTTCAAAATCGCCGAGAAAAGCAAACGCCCAATCGTCATCGCCTGCATCGCCAATACGGAAAAGATCCGCACCCGCTATTTCCGCGGCATTACCAACGTATATTTCGACATCGTCGATGTTATCGATAGCGACAAGGTCGCGGCAATGAATACCATCGAGATGGCTGAATATTCAAAAACCAAAATACAGGAGCATTTAGACCGCTACCACAAGGAGGAGACAACCAATGCTTAAACTATTCACCGACACCGATTGCGATATCGATGAAAAGATTGCCAAGGAACACGACCTTGGCCTCATCTCCATGCCTTATATCGAAGACAATAAGGAGATTAAGCCTTATGTCGACTGGCATGAATTCGATTCTCACGCCTTCTATGACAAGCTAAGAAAAGGAGAGCTTGCATCGACCTGCGGCTTATCCCCGGATAATTACATTGCCTATTTCGAGCCGGTCTTCGAAAAGGGAGACGACATCCTTTATGTCCACTTCTCCGCGAACATGACCTCCACGTTCAACGCGATGCGTTTGGCCCTTCTTGAGCTTCAGGAGCGCTATCCAGAACGCAAGTTCTACGACATCGACTGCAAGGCCATCACCATCGGCGCCCGCGCCATCGTCGAAGACATCATCGAGATGAAGGAAGCCGGAAAGAGCGTGGAAGAGATCATGAAGTGGGCCGAGACCGAAGTCGACCACTATGCCTGCTACTTCTACGTCGATAACCTTCGCTTCTTCGCCAAATCTGGACGCGTCTCCGGCATCTCCGCGACCATGGGTAACCTTCTAGGCATCAAGCCGATCATCAACATGGATTCTAACGGCAAGATGGATGCCGTCACTAAGGCGAAGGGCAGAATCAACGCCATGAATAAGGTCCTTGATTACGTTGAGGCCCTCCAAGACGACATGAAAGGCCACCGCGTCATCATCGCTAACACCGATACCCCGGCCTGGGCCGACAAATTCACCGCCCTCTTCAAGCAGAGATTCGGCGATGACTACAAGTTTGAATTCCTGCAGGTCAACCCGACCGCCGGCGCTCATTGCGGACCGGATACCATTGGTATCTGCTTCCACGCGAAATCCCGCGAATAAGGCGAAAATATCCCCATCGGATTGCTCTGACAGGGGATTTTTTATGCCTTGTTGAAGTTTTCTTTGCCAACGTCACAAACGGGGCGGGTCCAGTCTTCAGGAAGATCTTCAAATGCCACATTTCCGTTCTCGGCGGGGTCATAGAGGTATCCATAGACGCCACAGACATATTTGCCGGTAGCGGTCTTGTAGACGATTTCTCCTACCGGTTTGGAAGCGGGCGGATTCAGCAGGTCGACAACCTTTAGATTCTCAAGGTTCTCATAGCCAAGCGGGGTGTGGGTGGAAAGGTAGACGGTCGGGTGATCTTTTATGAATTCTCTGACGTTATCCAAAGTAACCCTCGCAGCCGGCAAGTCTTCAAAAACGATGGAGAGCTTATTCTCATAAAGGGCTTCATCGGTATAGGTGACGTCGCCGTGTATCATGAAGAATAGGCCATCCTTTTCAGCGATGATGATATTATTGCCTTTGGTGTTTCCTTTGGCCTCTATCATATACACGCCCTCAACGATTTTCTCGCCGCACGGGAAGTTGTAATAAGCGCCATTGGCGTAAGTCGGGCGAATGATGTTCTCACCCTTTAGCTCCATGGCATCCGCATCTTCGGCGCCGATATAGATCTTGGCATTGGGGAAAGCGCGGAGTTCGCCGGTGTGGTCAGCGTGCTTATAGGTAACAAGGATCTTGGTGACCTGCTCACCGGTTTTCAAGACGACGGCTTCGTCATCGATGGCCTTGCGGCCTTTGGCTTTGTATATTACAGTCCTGTTCCTTTTTCGCTTCTCCTTCTTAAGGATTGACGGATAGTAAGTGCCCAAGCAAAAACGCACATAAAAAATACTTTTCCCAAAAAAGGAAAGAATGCGTGGCTAGCGCCTTCTTACAGGCTTTCTTACCAAATCTCGACGATTTGCTCGGGGCGGCGATACATCATATTGGTTTCATCAAGCTCGTAGGTCTTGATGAATTCCGGGCAATTGCTGAACAAGGCGTCCACTCTAGCCGCACCCCACGGGTGCACGTCATCCAAGCATTGGTCTAGATATGTGCTTCTCGTGGTTTTCGACATGAAGTTCTTTGCAAGGGTAGCGAAACATCTCTTGTAGTCGAAATCCTCCTTTTTAGCAGCCAAATCCATCGTCAAAGCAAGGCCACAGCTATCAGCGACGGCTTCGCTGACGACAAGGTCGCCGTTGGTAAGAATGCCAGGCATCGCCTCGAATTCAGAATAGTGCGCCGCAACTTTTTCAGCCTGGGCGGCGAAGTAGCTATAGGCTTGGCTGGACAAGATGGAGTTGTTCACGATTTCGCCTTTGTAGTCGTACATGACGCCACTAGTATCCACGGAGTGGGAGATCTCGTGGGAGAGAATAAGGCCATATAGGGCAATGATGTTCTCCAAATCGGACTCACAGGGTCTGCTGAGCAAGAATCCTGCGGTGAGAATGACGTCATTGAGATAGGGAATGTTGAAGCAATTCGGCTCCAAAAGGTTCGTGACATAAGCGGATAGCAAGCCAAGTCCATGGCTATCGCTGTTCTCACTCATCAGTTCAGCTAAGATTGCCCACTTTGACCTGTTGTGTGCGGCGATATAAGCGGATAAAGAGGTGAATTCCTCCGCCTTCGCCATGTAATCGCCAATCGGGAATTCCTTGCCGTCAGCGTTAAGGCCAATGACCGGGGCGGTCGCTCTCATCTTCTTTTCAAGATTGGCTCTAGAAGCATCATCAAGCCATTCTTTGCCGGGCAATCTTTCCACATAGGCATCGATAAGCGAGTGGAAGAAAGAATTGATCGTTGAAGTAAGGGTTTTATATTCCTTGGTCCCTGCGTAGTAGCAGAGCGTCTCATTGTTGATATAGGTTGGATAAAAGTCATACACGTCCGCCGCACTTTTTGGGTTTTTCGCCCCATCAAGCGTTCTGGCGTCAGAAAGGGCGTCCGCGAAAAGAGGACTAAATTCTTCAACGAAATTTGCGATGGTCGCGGCTTTTAACGACTCAATTTTTCCTTCTGCGCATAAATCGCGATATGTTTTGACGGTGGCACGGGAATAAACGAAGTTTTTCTCCGCGCTTAGGCCAGCCGCCTCAAACACATCCCTATAGTCAAAATTCAGCACAGTGAACTCGTTCTTGTCTAAGCTGAAGTGATCATATACGCCACCATCTCTGAATAAATGGGTCTTCATTTCCGAAGAGAAATCGTTATAGCCTTTGCTTAGATCGGAAACCCTCGATTCGGAAAGATTCATTGCTTAAGCGCCTTTTTGAATTGGGCGGAGCTGATTTGAGGTTGGTAAGCATCGAAATACAGCGTGTTCCCTGCACGAGTTTCATAGGCGTAGGTGGGGCATAAAAGCGGAGAGAATCCATAGTCGGATATGCATTTCACAGACGTATCCCACCATTCCTCTGCAGTTGTCGGCTGATCTAGGAAAGTAATGATCGGTTCGGCACCGCAAAGGCCTTCACCTTTGTTTACGAAGAGATCGATTGCTTTGGTCAAAGCTTTTGCAGAATCGCTGTCTTCGCTTTCCGCTTCTTTCATATAACTAAGAGTATTGGCACGGATAGCCTCGGTATCGATGATATTGTTTGCGCTATAGGTATCGTTGGGGCCTATTTCCTCTCCGGATTCAAAGAGGAAATCATAATTCATAGCCACCCCGAAGCTTTCTTTTTCGTTGGTACCAATATAGCCGTGGATTCGGCTGATGACCTGCTTGGCAAAATCGATGGTCACCGACTTGTTTGGGGCATAAGTTTCTTCTCCCCAAAGGCCATAGCCCCGCATCCACTCAAGGGCTTCGTTGCTTTCGGGAGAGAGGGCTCCGGAAATCTCTGGCCTTTGAAAATATCCTTCATAGGCGCGGGATCCTTTTAGTTCTGGCATGACGTCTTGAAAGGCATGCTGAAGCAAGATGAGGAGATTGCCCTGGGACTTCTTGCAATCTGCGGTTAGGCCACTTTTCTCAAGAAGTTCAGAAGGTTTATAAGTGGTGCCGTTATACTTTGCAGCCTCTTGGGAGACGAGGTCAACGAGGCTTTTCCCGCTTTCCTCGGACTCATGGCTTAAGCTTTCTTCCTCCCCGAAAGAAGATGCTGACGATTCCTCTTCGCTTGAAGAAGCGGAGGAAAACTCCGGCGCAGGGTTCCGGGCGCAGGCGGTTAGAGCGGTGAGGCTCAGAGCCAAGATAAATATCTTTTTCATATTACTCTCCACGCGGTTGGGTCCGACATCTAATGGGCTTAGCTAAAGCCAGAGGCTTATTAATGTTCAGCATGTATTATAGGGCGGCGGTTTTAATTCACCTCATTATTTCCTTGATATGCATTCTTAATAGAATGGCAAAAGAAAATGACCCTCGCTTAAGTGGCGAGAGCCATCTTCGCTTCCTTTAGAATCCGAGGTTATCGTTAACGAGAATCACGTGGATTCTTCCAGCGTGCCTAGAGTATCTCGTGAACAGGAATTGGCAGCAGATCGTATCTGGGGAAAGGCAATTCATGCATGCGCCAGTTTTGGTGCACGGGGTAGTTAATCCAAAACGCTGCGCGTTCGTGGTAGCCGCTTCGTTTCTGGCGCGTTTTAATGCGGCATCAACGTCTCCTGCAACTTTATTCATGCCAACGATTAGGATGACCTTCTTCGGGCCATAGGCGAGCGCGGAGACACGGTTGGAATTGCCATCGATATTCACGAGGACGCCATCGACAGAAATCGCATTCACGCTGGCGAGGAACACGTCGGCATCATAGGTGAGAAGGTCGGCTTTCCTTTTGTCTTCGCCGGTGAGCTTCTCGCGATTAACGAATTGATAATTCCCTTTTTCGAGGGCGTCGTTCAAGCCGATTTCATTCACGGACACGGAGCCGCCGCGACCGACTTTCGATCCCTCCGGAATAAGAGAAAGGGCGATCTGAAGCGCTTCTGCTTTGCTGTGGGCGTAATAGCCAGTCATATTTCTCTTTGCGAGGTTTTTGATAATGGTCTCCGCTAGGAGATCGTTTCTTTTGATTTTGTTTTCGTTCATCGTTTTATCCTTCAAAACAACTATAGCCGCCTTCGGCAAAACGAAAAAGAAGAGAACTTAGGCTCTCCTCCTTCGGATTAATAATATTCCTGCGCCTTTCTCCCTTGTTGACGATAATTTGGAAGAATGATTGCGCTTCGTCCACATGAATACCCTTTTATTCAAAATCGCATCGGCAATAAAGATGTAGCCAAATCCTTAATTCATGCCGCCCACGTTTTTCTGAAGTCACAAAGAAAAGCGGCGCCCCGCTTGACTATCATCGCAAGCAAGGGCACCGGCTTCGGGTTATTTGTTTTTCAGTTTTAGGCTAACAATCTTTTCGACGCGCCTCATCATCATTAAGTTGTACCTTTTCGGAGGCCTCGTCGTCAGTTTCTTGCGACAATTTCCCGGTCTTCGGTCCGCCGACGTGCCGCTTGAAGTCCCTGCCGTCCTTATCGTCCGAAAAACCAGTCTTGTAGACAAATGTGATCTTTGGAGGGTCCGCATTTCCGCTATCATCATAGCCGCCGATAATTGTAGTCCACGTTTTTATTTCTCTGGCTGAGGGGGGGAGATCAGATGGCGAGTCTAACCTCATGAGTCTTCGTCGTTCGCGTCACGAGAAGATACACTGCGAACGCGGAGACTGATAAAAGGCAGCCCTCGAATGGAGAGCTGCCTTTTATCAGTCATAGAGATTCATTCTGTTTAAGACCTTAAGTTGGTCACTCCTTGCATAAATCACATTCAGGACATAGACCCTTCCGGATACTGCATCCGGGCGATAGTAGATGAAGAAGTTCTTCGCGCCGATCTTACGCGCGCCTCTGGAGTGCCATGGCTCACGTTCCTCCGGCGCAATGCTGTCTGCCATGTAGGAAAGCTTCTCCATCTCCTTGCGGATGACTCGGATGTAATTTAAGGCGACATCAGGTACCAGCAGGGTTTCCGCTATGTAGTCTCTGATCTCATGAAGGTCTGCTTCCGCATCCGGTGTGACGATGATCTCATAGGAGTCCACTTATCCAAGGCTCTTTTCCAGATCATCGAACACACCCCCAAGCGGTCTGCCTTCGCCTGCAGCCGATTGGGCATAGCTGTGCTGAAGTTTTGCGTCAAGCTCCGCATTCGACATCGCATCCAATGTTCTTGGCTCTGACGGAACAGTCAGTGAGAATGGAATGCCATGACGATAAATGATCTGACGGTACAGTGAATTGATGACAACAGAGACGGGAATTCCAAGCTTTTGCAAGATGTCTTCCGCTTCATTTTTTACATCGTTTTCAACACGAGCGCTTACTGTTGAATCTTTCATATGATTTCATCTCCTGTTTTTAAAAATGCAGTTTGTTGTATTGCTGATTGCAATACATATTATATTGCCTGTTTGTGATTTTATACATTAACAGGGACAGTCAAAATCTCTACGACCCTTTCCCTCGAAAAAAGACGCGGGGTCTTCTGTGCGAAAAAACAAAATCAAACAGGTAATGACCCAATCCTTATGTCTATTACGTAAATGGCGAACCAGCAGTATCCTGTGTGCCTGGCTGTCCCTTGCGATAATGAATGCCGACACGATGATCTCAGATGGTATCCAGGCACGGCTCGATAAGCTGCAGAAGGAGCTCATCCGAAAGGCCAACAGCAGGCAGGACTCCGATGCTAAAGCCGATGAAACCTTTCTGCTGCGCAGGCAAAAATCACAGGCCGAGGCAGACACGCGTAGCAGCGAGAAGACGCAGAAACGCATCGCCGGGCAGGAAACTGACATCACAAAGTTTGATGAGGCTCTGGTCAAAAAATCTCATCGAGAAGATCACCGTCTTTGCCAACCACTTCGCCGTGGAATTCAAGTCCGGCATCACACTCGGTATCGAGGCATAAAATGACTCCTCGCCATTGAACTTAAATAGTAGTGAGGAACCTGTTTTTCTTTTAAAGGCCTGTTGTTATTTCATCTTTGCAAATACATCACCAATATCCCCATCGATGCAGATGCTCCTGTTTGCAATTTCATCCGGACAAAATGCCTTGCCATAATTGATACATGCATGCACTGACTTTTCATTTGCCAGTGTCATTTGCCAGAAAGGATACTTCACAATAACAGGTGTATTAGCTCCAACGCCAAGCTCCAGATAAAGCACATGAAGGCCCTCATGTCTGCGCAGGAAGTCCGCATATGCCGCCGATGTCCAAAGATACATTATCATCACTTTTTGTAGAATATAATCGACATTTATTGATTATTATTGTAGAATATACTCGACAAAAAGATAGAACTATGGATCACGAAACACTCAAGCAAATCATCTTTGACCAACATGAAGTTATCAAGAAATCTCAAATCGTAAATCGTGATTACGTTTTTGATAAAAACGCCAACTACGTTCTTATCGGTCTAAGGCGTTCGGGTAAATCAACGCTTCTATACAAACGAGTCCAAGATCTCGTTTCGAGCGGAGTGGATTGGAAGCAAATTATTTACATCAATTTTGACGACGAACGATTGCTCGGCTTTCAAGCTAGCGATTTTGAAGACATTTTGCTTACCGCTGAAGAAATCACAAGTCAAAAACATTACTTCTACTTCGACGAGATTCAAAATATCGATGGCTGGGAAAAATTTGCTATCCGAATGGCTAATGCCAAGGAGAAAGTCGACATCACGGGAAGCAACGCAAAAATGCTCTCTCACGAAGTATCTGCAAAATTAGGCGGACGATATCTAACGAAAATCATCCACCCTTATTCCTTTAAAGAATTCCTCAGAGCAAAATCATTGGAAGCAAGCTCCGCTTTTTCCGTTTCTGACCGCGCTAAAATCGCAAATGCCTTTCGTGAATTTTATCGATTTGGAGGATTCCCCGAGTCACTTGCTTCCGTCGACAAACGTGAATACGTCTCCAACATTTATGAAAAAATTTTGTTGGGCGACATCATCACCCGTAACGCGATACGCAGCGAAAACGGTATGAGGGTTTTAATAAAAAAGATTGCAGGCACCATCTCCCAAGACGTTTCCTATACCAATCTTTACCACGCTTTGAAAACCATCCGCTTCTCCCTCTCAAAAGACACGATCATTGATTATTGTTTTTATGCCAACCAGAGTTTTTTGCTGTTTACTCTAAAAAACTACTACGCCGCATTCGTTGACAAAGAGAGCAATTCAAAATTCTATTTTTCCGACAACGGCATCTTGAACCTATTCTTAGCTCAAGACGACACCTCCCTCTTTGAAAATTTGGTTGCAGTCACGTTAAAACGAAAATATCAAGACAAACTCTATTATTTGAAAAGCAGCAAAGCCAAGATTGATATCGATTTCTTTGTTGATGAAGAGAATATCGCAGTTCAAGCTTGTTATTCCATGGCGAACGCGGAAACCGTCGACCGAGAAGTTGGACAATTAAAAAAACTAGACGCGACAAATCCTGGGAAATATAAACTCACGATCATAACGATGAACGAGACAGGGAACATTCCTCTCAAGCACAACGTGATCCACATCATAAAACTGCAGGATTTCTTGCTTTCAAATTAAAGGAATGGGTTCTTTTTCAGTTAAAAGAGCGCGGGAACCAACTTTTTTAACTCTGTTCGTTTTTAAAGAATCGATGCAAGCGCAATTTCTTGGTTATTTCCGAATAAAGGGAGTTTTCGTCCCTATCCGATAGTAAAACAGTAAACTTTAAAGTTTCGATTGGTTCAACCATTGGTGTTCTATTTCAAATGATGTGAAAAATGGACAGGGCATTGTCCTCTTTCTCTTGACTAGTGCACTCGACGGTCCCTCTCTTCGGATCCGTTCTGGATTCAGCTCGGAGATATTCTTTCTTCTCCAGCCATCTCAAATCGTATTGGATGGTTCTGTCTTCCACGGCGAGGTCTTTGGCCATCTTTCTTATGTTGAAAGGCTCGCTGTCATGCTTTTCAACGCAATAGAGGATGATGCATTTTCTCTGGAACGGCGTTATCTTGCGGATCAGGGCATCGTTCTCATCGTCGGCTGGCAATACGCAGATATATCCGTATTTGCCCAACTTAAAATCGGTTCCGGCATATCTTCGCCTCTCGTAGGTCGGGACGCGCTTCGGATCGCTCGCGTCGAAATCCTCGTCTTCCATCTCGTCTAGCTTATCAAGGGCAGCCTTGCTCACTCTCTTCTCCTCGCTCAACTTTCTCCTCTTCCACCGCTCTCTCAAAGCATCATAACCTTCCTTGTCTTTCTCCACGGAAAAAACCTCTCTTTCGACGATTTGCAGCTTCCCCTCAGCGCGGACTGGATGTCTCTCCTTACACAATATCGAGGCGGTATAGTGTGTGGCCCCGGAACGATTTCTGACGTCATTCCGTCATCATGTATTGAGCTTAATCGATAACCCCTTGGACGGCCTCGTCCTGATAATCAGGCGGATAGTTGTATTTTTTGAGGACTTTACGAATGGCAATCCTCATTTTAGCCTTAGTGGACTCTTTGCTGGCCCAGTCGGTCTTGGTGTATTTGTCCACAATGTCCTTCAGTTCTCTGGCGATGAGCTTAAGGGTTTCGTCATCTAACAATTCCTTGGCTGACTTGTCTCTGACAAGCGCATCGTAGAAGGCCCTTTCCCTACCGTTTATGCCAAGCTCATCAGCTTTCTTCTGGTCTCCGACAAGCTCCTGAGCGAATTGAACAAGTTTGACGATAGTCTCGTCAGCGACGAATTTGTCGTCGCGGTCGTTATATTCCTCGAGGATTTTTCTCAGTCTCTTTGAGTACTCCTGGGATTTGAGGTAGTTGTTTTTCCTGCTTTCGGCGATGGCTCTTTCGAGAAGTTCCCTCGCTATTTGGACGAAAACCAGCGGCGGATTGCTCTTCCTCAGCTTTTCAATCTTCTCCTCACTCAAAAGCTCAATCACGTTGACGGAATCATCCTGCTTCGTGAGGACTTTTACTTCATCCCCTTGAACCGCATCCGCCAACAAGGAAGCGACGTATTTGTTCATCTCGCTGATGGAGACCGGGGCCGGGTTGGTCCTGAGCTTCAGGATGTAGCTCCGGATGGCGAGGTAATAGTAGATGTCATTCCTCTCCTCTTCGGTGACGATGCCTCCACAAGCTACAAAGGCCTGCTTGATGGAGATACTCAAATCCTCCATGAACATCTTCTCTCGTTCCTTGTCTTCCAAGACGAACTGAGTGCCGTTCTGAATTGCTTTGAATCTCGTCAAAGAATCATTAGAGAAGAAGCCGGATTTGTCGACCTTGTAGAACCACTCGTTGAGGATGCTAAGCTTCTCTTTGAGGATGTTGTAGATTTCCTTTTTGACGTCCTGGACGTTGGATTTCCTGTCGCGATCCGTGTATTCGGACAAAGCGGCCTCCAAGGCCTTTCCAAGTCCAATGTAATCCACAATGAGGCCAGAGGACTTGCCCGGATAGACTCTGTTCACGCGGGCGATGGCTTGCATGAGGGCATAGGACTTGAGTCTCTTGATGAAATACATCACGTCGAGGTCCGGGACATCAAAGCCTGTCAGCCACATATCCCGGACGATGGCAATCTTATATTTGGAGGTGTCTTTCTTGAATTCCTCTCCTAAATCGGCCCTGTAAGTCGAATTGCCGAAAGCCTTTCTTTCCTCCTCGGAGTCCTTGTTGGATTCGGTCACGACGAGGATGATCTTGCCCTTGTATTCGGGCTTGAGCTCAAGCATCTTCTGATAAAGCTTGAAGGCTCCCCTTCTGGTCTGGCAGACGATCATCGCTTTGCCGTGGAGGAAGTTCTTCCTCTCCTCGTAGTGATCGAGTATGTCTTTGGCAAAGAGTTCGACGATGGAATCCTGCTCCAGGATACCAGAAAGCTTCAACATCTCTCTTGGATTTCTCGACGGCCTCTGGGGTGCCGCGCTCGTTCTTCTCGATGTCTTCGTAGTAGTCGTCTATCTTCTTAAGGACGTCCTCGTTTGTCCATATCTTGGCGAGCCTTGACTCATAGTAGAGTTTTACCGTCGAACCGTCGATGATGGACTGGGTCATGTCGTAAACATCGATGATGTCGCCGAAAACATCCGTTGTTTGCTTGTCTTTGTTGGAAATCGGCGTTCCGGTGAAGCCAATGAATGTGGCATTGGGCAAAGCATCGCGGATGTATTTCTCCACGCCGTATTTGAAAACTGGGGAAAGCTCGCCTTCCTCGTGTTTCTCGTAATGAACGGTCTCGTAGATGCCGTAATGGCTTCTGTGGGCCTCGTCGGTCATGACGATGATGTTGTCTCTTCTGTTCTCAGGAAGATTCTCTTTGTCGAATTTGCCGATGGTGGTGAATATGATCCCACCTTGCTTGATCGTTCAAAGCTTTTTGACCAAATCTGATCTACTATTGACGATGACCGGATCCGCACGGAGATAGTCCCTGGCGCTGCAGAAAGTCTTATAAAGTTGGTCGTCAAGATCAATTCGGTCGGTCAGCAAAACAATCGTAGGCACATTGAGCTCTGGGGCTTGGAGAAGCCTGTGAGCCAGCATCACCATGGAGAAGGATTTTCCGCTTCCCTGGGTATGCCAGACGATGCCGGCTTTTCCGTTCCCCACCGGCTTCTTTGCCTTCGTGATGGATGCCATGGATTTGAGAACGCCGAAATATTGGTGGTATTGGGCCATTATCTTGACCGGCTCGTTGTTCTTGTCCTTTATGAAGAACAGACCGTTTTGGATGAGGCCGAGCAGATGGCTTTTCGGGAACAATCCCTCAATCAAGATGTCCAGAGTCCGCACGCAATCCTTGTCGTAGCCCTTTTCACCATTGACGCTCTTCCACCCCACAAAACGGTCTTCGGGAGACGTCAAAGTTCCGACCTTTGTTGTGGCGCCGTCGGAAATGGCGAGGAAGGCGTTATAGTTGAATAAAGTCGGGATGTCATAACGGTGTCCGCCATGCTCGGTGTTTCCGCCAAGCTGGTTATAAGCATCGGTCAGAGTCGCCTTGATCCCCGCTTCATCGAAGGTCTTCAGTTCCATGACGATGAGGGGGATCCCGTTGATGAAGACGATAACGTCGGGTATCCTTGTGTCTCTATTCTCATTGAATTAAATTTGATGAGTGACCTGGAATACGTTGTTCTCCGGATTCTTGAAGTCGATGAGACGGACGAGCGGGTTGACTGCGTATTCCTTCGATTCGATGGTGATTCCATCGATGAGCATCTGGTGGAACCGATAGTTCCTCTCAAAGAGAGACGGGTTGTCTATCCTCTCGATTTCCTTGATGGCCTCTTGGAGAATGTCCGCAGGGCAATGGTTAATCCGCTGCAGGCATTCCATAAGAAGATCTTCGTTTATGAATTCGTCCAATTTCCGGTTGGCAATCCAGCCATCGTTGCTGGGGTCAGCGAAATCGTAGCCCTGCCCTTGCAGCAAGGAGATGATCGACTCCTCTACAACATTCTCGTTTACCATTTCATTTGCCTCTCTCAATCGACCAGTATCCGTTTCGTCTGGAGCCTTTTCTGGTGATGAATCCGAGTTCGGCAAGTTTGGCGGTCGATTTCTTCACGGTGCTAAGGCTCATCCCAATCATCTTGGATATCTCCTCGGCGTTTGCTTTTGGATTCCTCTTTATGCAGTCGAGTATCTTCTTTTGGGTTTCGGTCAGGGAAAGCATCGTCTCTTCGCTCACGCTACTTCCGGAAGCCCACTCGGGAGTGAAGGCATAAGGAATCGTGACGGTGAGGAAATTCTCGGATATCGTGAAGGCTTTTCTGCCGTATGCGCCCACGATGATGGGGACGCCGTGCCCCGTCTGCTCGGCATAGTCGAGCTGGGTGAAAATCGTCTGAAGGGCCTTGTTCACCGGGCGGGAGTCGCCTTGGTAAAAAGCTTCCTCCGAAAGCCCGAATGGGAGACCTCCATAGGAGACGATCTCCAGCCTGTCCGAAAAGATATAGATGGCCGGAGGCGTCAGGTCATGCCAAGAATTGTGAAGGCACGCGTTGACCCAGGCTTCACGGAAAGCGGCGAAGTCGAAAAGAGGGATGTCCTTCCTCTGCGGGCCTGACATATCCACGTTGGTCTCGTCGATGCTCTGGACATAATCCATCGCCTGTTGCATCGCCAAGATCATGCATTTGTTTCCGAATTCGGTCCTTTGCGAGATGGAGGCTTTGTCCTTCCCCGGGAACCTCGCCACCTTGATGGAGACATCGCTCTCATCGGAGAGCAGCTCCGCCATCTGGTTGTATCTCCCATCATCCGTCAAGAGCCTCTCGTTCTTGGCGAACGTCTTCTCATTGCTCACGTGATAGCCTTTGGAGACCAAAAGGGATATAAGCTGGGTGAAATGGAGGTCTTGCCTGAATGCTGCCGATTCTCTTATGAAGTCGAACCCTGAGCCAACGAACATTTTCTTCAACGCTTCCCTTGTGGCTTTCTTGTCCTGATCGGCAGAGCGGGCATAGTAAAGCCCGTACGCCGAATAGGGGGAATCCGTCCCCTCCACATCCACTTCAATGTACTCCAGGCCTTCGGGCGTTGTTTTCGTCTCTATCGTCGGGATGATGGCTGGTTCGATAAAATTGTGGATGGCATCAGATATGGTCCTCTCTGTGTCTTTTCCCATCTGTTGACCTACCACTTCCCCATCGTTCATCACGCCGAAATAAAGCGTTCCCCTGCCCGATTTGTTCAGCATCGATGCGAGGGATATGACGCCTTCTTTTAGCTCGGAGGTAGTTTTTTTGAACTCTACAGTCTCGCTTTCTTTCCCCAGGTTCGTGCGTTGGCCTCCTATTGCTTAATAGTTTATCATAGGTGTAATTCATAGTTCAATTCAAAGGTCATTTCAAAGTTCAATTTATGGTTGATTTCATAGTTCATAATTGGCGTTATAGGAAGCGTGGATGATCTGATTGAACAAGAAGGGAAAACGATTGAAAAACTTGATAATTTTGCCCGACGACTTTATTCAGCGATTATTGAACGCCACCAAGAGAAAACATATCGCCTGGCCGACTGCTGTAATTTCATTCCTGGATACTCGTATTCGGGGAGTGAACTCCAAGACTCAGATATTGGCATGGTATCTATAAAGTCATTCGAAAGGACAGGCGGATTTAAACTAGACGGTGTCAAGCCGCTTCTTCCCAGCAAGAGCATTGCTGCAAAGAAATGTGAAATAGGTGACGTCCTTGTCGCGCATACCGACCTCACCAAGAATCAAGAAATCATAGGAAGTCCTGTGTTGGTGACAACAAAAGGGAACTTCAAAGCATTGGCCTTTTCAATGGACCTTGTAAAGGTGGTTTCAAAGGTTAAATGGTTAAACAACGCCATCCTATATAGGGTTTTAAATAGTTCCTCGTTCAAAAAACACGCTCTTGGATTGTGCACAGGCACGACGGTCGTTCATCTGAACAAAAAAGCCTTGGAAACCTATACGTTCGAAGGTCCTCTTTCCATTGATGAAAGCATCGCAAATAAGTTGGCAGATATCCAGGACACCATCGCTTACAAAACCAAGAAAATAGAGATGCTTGAATCCGCAAAAGCAACGCTATTGATCAAGTATTTTGGTTCTAACTAATTGGCGTTATAGGAAGCGTAGATGATCTGATTGAAAATTTGACATATCAAAAAGCCTTAGTGTTGAGATACATAGATGGCTTGTTCACTGCTTATGAAAGCTTGAACTGCAGGACGTCATTTGGCGAAATATTCGATTGTATAAGCGGATTCGCATTCAAGAGCAAAGAATATTTGCCAACTGCTGAATTCAAGGTCGTTACTATAAAAAACATCGGCGAAAATGGCTTTGAGGGAGAAAACTGTGACCACATTGAATATCGCAAAGAATTCGACGTGTTCGCGTTAAAGATTGGCGACCTGTTACTGACGATGACCGGCAACATAGGACGTGTCGGGGTTGTTGACAGAGAAAAGTGCCTACTAAACCAACGTGTTTTAAAGATAGACACGAAAGCAAAAGGTTATGCCTTAGGATATCTAAGGAAGCACAAGCGCGATCTTGTTGATCTAGGAAAAGGCACAGCCCAAAAAACCTGTCTCTTAAAGAGATCAGAGCCCTTCCTGTTTTCAACACAAAAAGTGAAATTGAAAACTCTCATCTTCTTAATGAACTTTATGACTATTTATTGTGGTTAAAAGAAAAATCCCGGTTTTGCTCAAATCGGGAAATTTCAGAAAAGTTTAGTGTTTATCTGCTTTTTTCAGTGATAACGACACCACTGTCTCGACATGGGTCGTGTGCGGGAACATGTCGAATGGCTGAATCACTTCAACCTGATACATGCCGTTGATGTAGGCGACATCCCTAGCAAGGGTGCTGGGTTCGCAGCTGACATAGACGATGCGAGAGGGCTTTAGCTTTAGAACCGCGTTGAGGAATCTCTCATCGGAGCCTTTTCTAGGAGGGTCCATGAAGAGAACATCGACGTGTTCCTTTCTAGAGGCCATATTGACCATGAAGGAGGATGCGTCATCGCAGTACATCTTGAAGTCCTCGATGTGGTTGCGCTCCGCGTTGCGGATACCATCTTTGACAGCGGCTCCGACAAGCTCAACGGAGATGACGTTCTTAACGTCTTTGCAGGCGATAAGGCCGATAGTTCCGATGCCGGAATAAGCGTCGAAGGCCACGTCTTCTTTAGTAAGCTTTCCCGCTTCCATTGCGAAACGGTATAGCTTTTCGGTCATGACCGGATTGGTTTGGTAGAAGGATTTGGCAGAGATGCGGAAAGAAAGGCCGCAAAGGCTATCTTCGATGTATCCCTTCCCATAGAGAACATGCTCCTTCTCACCAAGAATGACGTTGGTGGCTCTGGAATTGATGTTCTGAACGACGGTGGTGATCTCCGGGCACTCTTTGACGAGAGCGTCGACGAAGTTGCCACGGCTGCGGAAGGAATCGACGGCAGTCACGAGGACGACCATGATCTGGTCTTTGTAGTAGGAGGTGCGAATCAAGACGTGACGGAGTACGCCATATCTTTCGTCTTCGTTATACGGGTCGATGTGCATCGACTTCATGAGTTTCTTGCAGACGTTGAGAATCTTCTCGGCTCTCTCGTCTTCAATATGGCATTTGTCGACCGGAACGATGACATGGGTGTTCTGCTTATAGAAGCCACAGTAGACATTGCCCTTTCTATCTTTGGCGAAGGGCATTTGGATCTTGTTGCGGTAGTAATAGGGGTTGTCCATGCCGACGCAAGGCTGAACCTCAACATCCATATGAGCGATCTTGCGGAACTGCTCTTTAACCTTATCGGTCTTCCACTTCAGCTGTGCCTCATAGGCATACTGCTGGAAGGTGCAGCCGCCGCAGGCGCTGCAGATCTTGCAGCGTGGATCGATGCGGTTGGGAGATTTTTTATCGAGGTGGCTGACTTTGCCGAAAAGCTGGCCGGCGCGACGATAGGTGATTTCGATATCGCCTTCTTCGCCGGGAAACATGCCGTCGACGAATATGACATCGGAGCCGTTTTTAACGACACCCTTGCCTTCGAAGGAGAGGTCCACGCATTTGCCATGGACCACCGTAAGTGGAGCGACGCCAGTCTGTCTCATTAGGCAGCCGCCTTTTCTTTCGGAGCAGCCATCATGTCCGCGATGTATTTGACTTCGGCTTCGACATCAAGGCGCGGGAAGAGCTGTTCGCCCTTGTTGACCTTAACGCCATCGAGGAGGTGGAGATCGTGGACGTTCTCATAGACGCGCTTATCTTCATCGACGCCAAGCTGATCAAAGATCTTGTCGCTCTTGGTGACGAGGATCGGCTTCATGAGCATGCCGACGACATAGAGGACGTGGGCAAGATGAGCCATGACGGACTTGAGGTTCTCGATCTTGGCAGGATCCTTGGCAAGAGCCCAAGGAGCGTTCTCTTCGATGTACTTGTTGGCACGGCCGGTGAGGTTCATGACTTCCTGATAGGCTTCGGTGACCTTGAGGTCATCGTTTAAAGCCTCATAGGCACGGATGGTCTTTTCGCAGAGGTCGGTGAGTTCCTTATCGGTCGGGTTGATTTCGCCAACGTAATCCGGAGTGACGCCCCCGAAGTACTTATTGATCATGGAAACAGTGCGGTTGAGGAGGTTGCCGAGGTTATTGGCGAGATCCATGTTGATGCGGCCGACGAAGTCTTCCGGAGTGAAGACACCATCCTGTCCGAAGGTGATTTCGGAGGCGAGGTAGTATCTGACGGCATCGACGCCATAGCGCTCGATGAGCGGGTAGGCGGAGATGGCATTGCCGCGGGACTTGGACATCTTGCCGTCCTTCATCATCATGAGGCCATGGACGAAGATGCGGTTCGGCTTGCGAAGGCCGAGGGATTCGAGGAACATCGGCCAGTAGATGGTGTGGAAACGGGTAATATCGGCGCCGATGACGTGGACGATTTCGGTTTCCGGGTCATTCCAGAACTTCTGGAATTTGGAATCGTCGGCCTGGTCATAGCCAAGGGCGGTGATGTAGTTGGTAAGGGCGTCTAGCCAAACGTAGACAACGTGTTTGGGGTCTTCTCTGACCTGGATGCCCCAGTCAAAGGAGGTACGGGAAACGCAAAGATCCTGAAGGCCCGGTTTGATGAAGGTGTTGATCATCTCGTTCTTGCGGGATTCAGGGGTGATGAAGGTCGGGTTCTCGTCGTAGAACTTCAAAAGGTCCTTAGTATATTTGCTGCAGCGATAGAAATAAGCCGGCTCGTCCTTCTTCTCGACCGGGCGGTGGCATTCGGGGCAGAGGTGCTCTTCGCCGACCTGGGTCTCGGTCCAATAGGACTCTTCGTGGACGCAATACCAACCAGTGTAGCTGGATAGGTAGATGTCGCCTTTCTCGAGCATCTTGGAGAAGATCTTCTGAACGGTCTCAACGTGACGGGGCTGGGTGGTGCGGATGAAGTCATCATTGCTGATCTTCATGGCATTCCATAGCGGCAGGAACTTGTTGTTGACGATGTTATCGACGAACTGCTGCGGGGTGACTCCGCAGGCAGCGGCGTTCTTCTGAATCTTTTCGCCGTGCTCATCGGTGCCGGTGAGGAAGTAGGTTTCGAAGCCCCTCATTCTCTTGCCGCGGGCGATGATGTCGCACATGGTAGTGCAATAAGCATGTCCAAGGTGCGGGGAAGCGGAAGGATAGTAAATTGGGGTAGTAATGTAGAATTTCTTTGCCATGTTAATCTCCTAATGATGGAAGGCAATGGAAGGACAAAGCCCTTTTTGCGGGGGTATTGTACCATTCTCCTCCTATAGAGGAGAGGGGAAATGGCGAGGGAGACGGCTAGAAGAACAAAAAAAGTCGCCCAAAGAGGACGGCTTTATATAAATCCAGCTACTAGAATTACTTCTTGAGGTTTTCGACCTTAGCGAGCTTCTTGTTGAAGCGATCGATGCGGCCGTCGGCTTGGACGAAGCGCTGCTTACCAGTGTAGAACGGGTGGCAGTTGCTGCAGGTGTCGACCTTGATTTCATCAAGAACAGAGCCAGTCTCGAAGGTGGCGCCGCAGGTGGTGCAGGTGACAGTGCACTTGTGATAAGCCGGATGGATTCCGTTTTTCATGATCTTTTATCTCCTTTCGCCGTACGGCACGTATGAACCGCACAGAGAGCGGAATAAATATACCCAAGTTCACCTTGACAAGCAAGGTAAATTTTGACGTTGCTCAAGAAAGCAGGAAATATCGCTGTTTCTTGGGGGATTACAAAGTAATAATATCGCCGGGACGCACCAGCATCGCGCCAGCATAAGTGACCTTCATATCCTGCTGGATATCAAAGAGCATGCCCGGTTTCATGTGATAGGGGATCAAGTGGGCCGGTTTGATGATCTCGGCGCAGCGAGAAGCCTCTTTCGGATCCATGTTGTAGATGCCGTCGATCGGGAGGAAGGCATAGTCGATATTCATCTGCCCAAGTTCCTTCATATAGGGGACATAGCTAGTATCGCCGGCGATGTAGATTTTCTTGCCTTCAAGCTCAAGCAAATAACCCACGCATTCGTTGACGGGGTGATTCTGATTGCAGGCCGGAGTGGCGGAGATCTTCACGCCGTAATACTCAAAGTCCACGTACACGCCAGCGATAAGGGCGTCTTTGCTGCGAATGATGATGGTTCTTTCGCTTAGAGGGACGAGGTTAATGGCGTTGTGGTCATAATGCTCATGGGTGATCAAGACCACATCGGCGGTCTTGTCGTATCCCTCACCTGCAAACGGGTCGATATAGAAGATCTTTCCTTCTTTCGTCTCCAATCGAAGCGATGCATGTCCCTGGTAAAGCAATTTAGCCATTGTCTTTTTCCTTCCCGGAGTAAGAATTCCGATAATCCTCGCTCCAATACTTTTCAGGTAAGTATAAAACCTCTTTCGAGGATTTTTTATCTGCCAAAAGAAGATTTAGCCCAAGATGAAAATGAGGGTTTGCGCCAGTTCTCACCGTCACCATTGAAAGAAAAATAAGAGACCCATGCGTTAATTCTTGCGGCAATTCCACGTATTTCGGCTCACCCCAATCATCCTTGGTCGCGTAGTAGAGCTTATCCTTTTTCCGCTTTGTCTGCCTTTCGCAATATGCGAGAAGCTCCTTGGCAGCACCCGCTAATAGAAGCGGGTTTTCATCGAACTTAGAGGATGGCGAAAACAGAACCCAAGTCGGATAGGAGAATTCCCTGTCGCCTTCCGCCTCATAGCCGCGGAAGGCGTAGCCATACACCACATCGGCGTTATCAATAAGCTTTTCACGGTGGTAATAAGCAGAGGAAAACATTCCTAAAAGTTTACCTTTCATACTGTCTTTCCCCGCCAGAAAAGCGCGGTCAGATTTATCGAACGCATCCCTCTTCTTCGCGAATTCGGAGCGAATATTGGCGATTTGTAATGAATAATCCACGATTTCTATTGTACTAAATTCGCTAAGTCTTAAGATAGCAACGCACTTCACATAGTGAAGAAACATATAAGGAGACACGAATGATTTCTAAATCGCTCGCCCAGAAAGTTCTCAACGCCGCTCTCGCCACTGGCGGAGACTACGCTGAGATCTATGCTGAGCAAAAAGAATCCAGCAGTATCGTGCTCGAAAACGGAAAAGTCGATTCTGTCGGCGGCCACCTCACCTATGGTGCAGGCATCCGCATCCTCCAGGGACTCCGCTCCGTTTACGGCTATACCTCTGACCTATCTGAAAAAAGCCTGTTGAGCCTAGCGACCAAGCTAGCTGCCAGCTACGAAGGAGAGAGACTCTTCACCGTCACCTCCATCAAGAAGCAACGCGTTAAGGTCATCAACAAGATTGAAGACTCCCTCATGGATGTCCCGACCGAAGAGAAGATTTCCTATCTAAAGGAATGCTATGAGGCCACCAAGTCCGTCGATGAGAGACTTGTCCGCATCCAGGACGCCTTCTCCAACTATCGCACCACCATCGAGATTTTCTCCGCCGAGGGCGAAGAAGGAAAACAGTTTGAGAACTGTGAAGAAAGAGGGCGTCTCGTCATGGTTGCCTTCGCCGCGGGTGAAGGCAATCAGATCGAGACCGCTTTCAAAGGTCCGGGCCGTTACGATGGCTGGAACTATTTCACCAAGGTTCTCGATTACAAAGACAAAGCAAAGCAGGTTGGCGAAAAAGCCATCATGATGCTCAGCGCCAAAGAATGCCCGTCTGGCAATTACAGCGTCGTCATCGCCAACGGCTGGGGCGGCGTCTTGTTCCACGAAGCGTGCGGTCACTCCCTAGAGGCCACCGCCACCGCAAAAGGCCTATCCGTCTTCTCCGATTCCATCGGTAAGCAGATCGCCTCTCCGATCGTTTCCGCCTTCGACGATGGCACCATCGCCAATGAATGGGGCAGCAATAATATCGATTCCGAAGGACACGTCACTCAGAAGAACCAGCTCATAAAAGATGGTATCTGCGTTGGCTTCCTCGTCGATAAGGCCAACGGCCGTCGCCTCAACATGGAGGCAAACGGCTGCAGCAGAAGACAGAGCTATCGCTACGCTCCGACTTCCCGCATGAGCAACACCTATATCGCCGCGGGCAAAGATGACCCTGAGCAGATCATCAAAGACACCAAGCTAGGCATCTACGTTGCTGACTTTGGCGGCGGCTCCGTTGAGCCGACCACCGGCGAATTCAACTTCTCCGCCAGCGAGGCCTACATCATCCGCGATGGCAAGATTTGCGAACCGGTTAAGGGTTGCACCCTCATCGGCTCCGGCAAAGAAGTCCTTATGAACATCGACCGCGTCGGCAACGACGTGGCCCTTGGCCAAGGTATGTGCGGATCCCTGTCCGGCAGCATCCCCGTTAACGTTGGCCAGCCGACCTTGCGCATCAGCCGCATCACCGTCGGCGGCAGAGGAGGAAAGCTAGAATGAACTTCGACAAATTCTTTGCCTTAGCAAAAGAAAAGGGCATTACCGAAGCCCAGATCCAGGTCTCTAAGAGCACCGCGACCAGCGTCAAACTCTTCAAGCACGAGATCGATTCCTATTCCGTCAATGACTCGCAAGCCATCATCGCCTGCGGTATCTATAATGGTAAATTCGGCAGTGGAACCACCCAGAAGTTCGGCAAAGACTCCTTCGAATTCCTCGTCAACCAGATTATCATGACCGCTACCTACAGCGAGAAGATGAATGATATTGGCCTTTTCAAAGGCAGTGAGAAATACACCAAGAAAAACGTCTTCTCCAAAGAGCTTGAAGAGACCCCGATGGCCAAGAAGCTTGAGGTCCTTCGTTCCATCGAAGACGGCATCTATGCCTTCGATGGCAGATTCACCGAAGCGGAAGTCAGCTATTCCGAGCGTTCCTCCAGCAGCGAGTTCTATAACTCCTATGACCTAAAGCTTAAGCAGAAGAGCAACTACTTCTATGTCTACGCTGGCGCAGTCGCCAGAGTCGGCGAAGAGACCAAGACCTTCGGAGACGTATTCCTCGATAACACCTTCTCCAAATTCAATAAAGACGCCTTCGTCAAAGGCATCTGCGAGAAGACACTCAGCAAATTCGGTGGCGCCCCCTGCGTCTCCGGCAAGTATCCGACCGTCCTCAGCCGCGATATCGCCGCTGACCTCGTCGCCTGCTTCCTAAGCTCCGCGGTCGCTGACGAAGTTCAGCGTCACTCCTCCTTCCTTGAAGGAAAACTTGAGCAGAAGATCGCCTCTAGCAAAGTCACCATCGAAGAGAAGCCGCTCACCAAGAACGTCTTCTTCTCATATTTCGATGATGAGGGCGTTGCCACCCAGAACAAAGTCATCGTCAAAAATGGCGTCCTCAAGCAGTTCTTCTACAATAGAGAGACCGCGAAGAAGGACGGCGTGGAGACCACCGGCAATGCTTCTTGGGAAGGCTCCAAGATCGGAACCGATTTTGGCAACATCTTCGTTAAGCCGGGCAAGCAGAGCTTCGATGAGATGATCTCCTCCATCAAAGAAGGCGTCTACATCACCGAGATTGCTGGCCTAGGCACCGGCATGAACAGCAACTCAGGCGATTTCTCCTGCCAGGCGGAAGGCTACATGATCCGCGATGGCAAACTCGCGGAGCCGCTTAATCTCATAACCTTATCCGGAAACCTTTTGAAGATGTTCTCCGACGTCAAGGCATTCGATAACAACGTCGCCATGACCAGCGACGCCATCTCCATCGCTGACGTCTACATCAAAAAGATGTCCATCGGCGGAAAATAAGAGAAAACGGTATCGCTTTTCAAGGCTTGCTTAGAGTAATCTAGGCAAGCTTTTCTTTGGCTTTCCCAAAACAAAAGCCCCTATTGCTAGGGGCGAGGTTCAGTCAGGATTTTACTTCTTTTCTCCGTCTTTGTGGGAACCCATCTCTCCATCGACTTTCTGGTTCCAAGAAAGCGGATAGAGGTTCCAGCCAGGATGGGCTTTGGAAACAAGAGCCACGTCCTCTTCCACGAGTTTCTTTTCTTCTTCGACGGCGAACTTCTCGGCAGACTTGATGGCCTTGTCGACTTTGTCAATGGCGTAGTTGGCTTCGGATTCGCTTTCTTCGACCAATCCAGAGATTAGCAAGTAGCAGCGGACGGAAGGAATGGTGGAAAGGGTACCAATGTACTTTTTGGTCTCGTCATCGAGATCGTTATAGAGGGCTTTGCCTTCGTTGATGGTCTCTACCCTGCCTAGAAGCAAGGAAAGCTTCATGGCGCGAGCATCGCGAATCAGGGACTGGGAGAGGCCCTTCTCGGTGGAAATGCTGAGGTCGAGGATGCGGATGGCTTCGCGATAGTTCCCTTTCTTGATCGCGTTATAGACGGAAACAAGATTAAGACGATAGGTGAAGTCAGTAACTTCTTCGTAGACAGGGACCTCGGGAAGTTCAGTGCCGTTTTCGGCAGCCTCTTCCGCGAGGAGCATATTGTTATAAGCGATGCGGTTAACGTTCTTGCCGGTAATCATCATGAGGCAGCCGTCGGTAACGGAATCCAAGGTGGCTGGGAAATAGTCGTAGAGGAAAATCATGCCGCCGACGCCGATGACGATGATGCCGACAATCTGCATCCAGGCAAAAGACTTATCAGTGGAGATGATGAGGGACTGTCCAACGGAAATGAGGACAACCATGGCGACGACTTCGACGAGCAAGAAGAGCAACGGGAAGCCAATGACGCCGGTAAGGGAGGAAGTCTCGACGTCTTTTGGAGCAAGCTTGGTCTCGCCGGTCAAACCGTCGAAGGCATGAAGGCCGAACTTCTTCTTTCCGTTCTTGGTTTTGGTGCCGATGCCAAGAATGATGCAGGAGCGGACTCTATATTTGCCGACCTTGGCCCCGAGAAGGTGGCCAAGTTCAAGGATGACGGCGTTGAGGATGACCGCGCCGACGATCGAAAGCAAAACCAAAACGACGAACGGCATTCTGGAATTGATGGCGTTGCCGTAGTCCATAAGAATTGGCCTTACCCAGACCAAACCGACCAATAGAGCCAGTCCCATCATCGCTAAATAGACGAGGAAAATGGCAAAATCGTTTTTCTTCATAAAGGAAAAACCCTCCTAATCTTTGAGCAGGCTCGAGTAGATTTTCTCAATGTCGTGCTCGTCTAGTGATTGGGGGTAACAGCCAATCACACGTGTTCCGTTACCGCTTGCTAGACCGACCAAGGCAGGGATGTCATCTTTGTGCAGCCCAACCTCTTCTAGGGTGGCGGGCATGCCGATCGAAGTGAAGAATTCCTTCATCGAACGTATGCCAATTATAGCCGTTTCTTCTTCAGAAGCACTAGAAACATCAAACACTCTCTTAGCGAAATAGGCGAATTTGCTAACGCCACCTTTATAGACGTAGCTGGCCCAAGCCGGATAGATAAGGGCGACGCCTGCGCCGTGAGTGATATCCGCTTTGTAACCAGAAAGAGCGTGCTCAAGCGGGTGAACGACAAAACCAAACTTCTTGCCCAAATGGGTGAGGCCGTTATGAGAAAGGGTGCTGTTGAGCATGATGGCGGCCCTGGCCTGGTAGTCATGAGGATTCTCCATGACCTTCCTGCCCTGAATGATGGTATTGCGGATCAAATCCAAAGCCCATTCATCGGAAAGCTCATTGCCATCGCTTGGGCAGAAATACCTCTCAAGGGAATGCATGATGATGTCGGAGATGCCAGCCGCGGTCTGGTAAGGCGGGGCGGAGTAGGTCAGCTCCGGATTCTCAATGGCGAAGGCCGGGCGGAGCAAATCGCAGTTGAAGCCCTGCTTAATTTTGAGGTCGTCGTCCTGAATGACGCAGGAGTTGCTGGCCTCGCTGCCAGCGGAAGCGAAAGTCAGCACAACGCCAAGCGGCAATGCTTTTGTCGGGACGGCTTTCTTAAGGTTGAAGTCGAAGGGGTCGCCTTCGTAATAGAAAGCGGCCGCGATGGATTTGGCGGTATCGATGATGGAGCCGCCGCCGATGGCGATAATTCCATCAGCGCTATAGCTTTTTGCCAATGCGACGCCTTCTCTAACTTTAGCGGCAAGAGGATTAGGGCGAACGCCGCCGAAATCAACGTAATGTATGCCTTCTTTTTCTAATGCGGACACGCATTTTGCATATAGGCCATCGTTCTTTATTCTGCCGGAGCCATACACCAAAAGGACGTTGGTCATTCCAACGGCTTTGGCGGCTTTCCCCAATTCGTTTTCCTTATCTTTGCCAAAATAGATTTTGGTTGGGGACACGAAGTCAAAATCAATCATTTCTGTTCTTCTTTCTTGGATAGGTCAATAAGGGAAGGCAGGACGTATTCAATCGCATTATCGATAAACTTGTTCATCTTCCTTGAGAACTTATCCGGAGTGAGTTTAGCATCCTTGAAGCAATAGCCGAACTCATCGGAGATGATATGGGCCAGTCTTCTGGAAATGTTACGCAGGCTATCCTTCTTTAACGTCATCGTCTCGTCGTTAGATAGCAAAGCGAGAAGCTTAACGTTGAGCTTTCCGAAGATGAATTCGTCGGTAAGGTCCCTTGCCGCTGAGTTATAGGTGCTGCGGAGGAAGGAGAAATTATCTCTGACGTAAGAGGTGAAAAGCCTTAGGACATCGCGGATGCTTTTCGCATTATCGACCTTGCCGATATCTTCGTTTAGGAAGATGGCGGCGATGAGGTCATAGATGTCTTGGTAATGGTAGTAGAATGTCTGCCTATGGCAGCCGCATTTAGCGCAGAGCGCGGTGACGTTGATATCTTCTAGCGCCTGCGATTCCATCATTTCTTTCAATGCGTATTTGAATTTCGCTTCGGTGATCATAGATTCCTTTCTCTAAGATTTATTTATAGGGCTCACTCCATATTCTCTCCCTTAGGAATAAGCCCTTTATCTTTTTTGTTTCCCTATTCGCTTCTTAAGCACTCAACAGGGTCTTTCTTCGCGGCCATCCTCGACGGAATGAGACCCGAGAGCAGCGATAGCGCAACAGCCAATAGCAGCAATAGCGCCGCCTGCCACGGAGCCAATGAGACAATGCTACGGAGATTCGCGGTGGGGAAGTTATCGTTAACGATGCTATTGATTGGCATAGCGGCGAGGTAGGTCACGGTTACGCCCAATAGGCCTGAGGCAATGCCTATGAGCGCGCATTCTGCCTCGAATAGGCGCCCTACGTCCCTCTTTCTGGCGCCGCAGGCCCGCAATACGCCTATCTCGCTTCGCCTTTCGACGACGGAGACATAGGCGATGATTGCCGTCATGACGCTGGAGACGAGAAGGCTGATGGAGGCAAAGATCGTAAGCACGACCGTAATAACGGAGATCAACGTGCCGATTTCCTCACTAATCTCAGACATGAAGTCAGTGTAATAGATCATATCCACATCGGTTTTCCCGTTATTCCAGCTGTCCAAGTAAGCCTTCAGGGCCGGCTTAGCGGTTAAGGAAGAGGGGAAGATGAGGATTGAGGTGATAAGCGAATACGAATTCATATAGGCAACCACGTCGGTGATGTTAGGGGATCCAGCCCTGGTGAAAAAGCCATCACCTAGGTAAAGGGCAAGCAAATCGGAGATAGAGCTTAGCTGGATATCCTTGAAGGTGCCGCCGGCTTCCCTGTTCCAAGACAAGAAGGAATAAGGGGAGGTAGAGGCGTAATAGCTGCGAACGTTATGGGAATCATCGCTAGAGGCGCCATAGACGTCGAGATAGTTGATCGCCCCTTCGAAAAGCAAAGAAGACGAAGTGGATACAAGGCTTTCCATCGTGACGTTGCTACTGCTGCTAGCCAGGGAGGAAAGAACGCTCTGCAGCGACTCATTCATGCGGCGGAGGCCATCGCTAGATAGATATTCGCCCTCAGAGTTTTTCTGCAGAGGAATCGTCCAGTTATTTCTCTGGGCTTCGGCGATCTCTTTGCCAGCGCCAGCCTCATAATCGGCGACCATCTCATCCTTTAAGGAAGAAAGGTAAGCTAAGGAAGTCGGCATGAGCGTCAGATAGCTTTGCTCAGTCGGGCGGAGGACGCCGACGATGTGGCAGGTGATCTCGTTATGGGTATCTTCTTGGTAATAGGCGGAGATATCGCTAGGAGTCGGATAGATGGACATCGAGGATTTGCCTTCGGTTCCGACAAACTTCAAAGAAGAGAACGTAGAGGGGTCTTCCGGATCGAAGGAAGAGGCGTCAAGATGGACGTCCTGCCAAGCATCCCATTGCCAGGTGTTTTTATGGGATATGTCGTACCAGTCGGAATTGCGGTAGCACTTGTATTCCTTATATAGGGAGTCGCCTTCGCCCGAATAGATAATGTCATCAAAGTTAATGGCTTTTTCCGCTTCAGGTAGGTCGGAGAAAGAGTCGGAAGAGACAATGCCTAACTTTGCCAAAGTAGAGAAATCGACGCGGTTATACCTATCGACAATGAGCACCATCTCGTTGCTCTTTTTTGGGAAGCGGCCATCGATGACGTTATAGTATTCCTTCATCGATTCCTCATCGCCATACATCTCGTGGATGATGGTTCCGGGGATGTTGGCATAGTTAGAAAGCATGCTTCCAAGGCTTCCCGCGGAAGAATACTGGCTGACTTTCATAATCGTGCCCGTATGACCTTTTTCGGTTAGGAAATGGAAATCAAGGTTGTTGCGGTTCTTGAGGATGGACATCGCGGAGCCATAGGCAGAGCAGGTCTCATCGCCAGTTAAGCGATCGATGTAGTCCAGATACTCTTTGGAGAAGACGTTCTTGTGGGCGACATAAGTGCTCGAAGAGGTGTCATAGACATGAAGGGTATTGTCGTTGGGGAATTCTTTGGAGGTGTTATAGGTCTCCGTATTATTGGCCTTGGTGGCGTAGGTGGTCGGCGAGATCGTCAAAGGGACGGAGCTGCCGACGGAGGTCTCGACGTTATGAACATAGTTTTGGAAGCCATTGGTCGTGCCGGCAACAAGGGCCACCCCGATGATGCCAAAGCTGCAGGCGATTGCCGTGATGATGTTCCTTCCCTTCTTAGTGAGGATGGAAGAAAAGGAGGAAGATAAAGCGGAAAGAAGAGACATGGATGTCTTCTTTTTGGATTTAATCGATACAGGCTGCCCCTCTTTTTTCTTAATAGGGCCAGCGATGCCTATAGAGGAGTCCTTTTCGATTAGGCCATCCCTCATACGAATAATGCGGCTTGCATAGGCATTGGCGAGTTCTTCGTTATGGGTGACCATGACGATGAGCTTATCGGAGCCGAATTCCTTTAATAGATTTAGGACATCAGAGGATGTCTTCGAATCCAATGCGCCGGTAGGCTCATCGGCGAGGATGAGATCGGGATCATTAACAAGAGCGCGAGCGATGGCGACTCTCTGCTGCTGGCCGCCGGAGAGCTGCTTTGGCTTCTTGCTGATATATTCGCCTAAGCCAACTTTTTCCAAAAGCTCTTTGGCCTTCTGCCGTCTTTCTTTTTTCTTAACGCCAGCCAAAGACAAAGGAAGCTCGACGTTACGCAAAACGGAGTAGTGTGGGATAAGGTCATAGTTTTGGAAAACAAAACCAACCCTTTTATTACGGTAGTTATCCCAATCGGAATCCTTGAAATCCTTGGTGCTAAGGCCATCGATAAGTATGTCTCCCTCATCGTAATGGTCGAGGCCGCCAATGAGGTTAAGCAAAGTAGTCTTGCCAGAGCCGCTTGGGCCGAGGATGGCGACAAAGCCTTTAGAAGGCAGTTTTAAATAGACGCCCCTAACCGCCGGATAAAGTCTCTTATTCAGGCGATAATTCTTGTGAACATTAGAAAGCTCAATGAAGGGTTTTTCGACCTCTCCGCTTTCTTCATCTTTCATTTTTTCGATGTCATCAACGGATGCCATGCCCAAAATTATACCATAAGGTATATAAGGAATTGTCGACACAAACGTAACTATTTTGTACAGCGTTTAAAAAGCTGTCTAACCATCGAGACAATTATCGTTTCGATGCAAAGAACTTGTCGAGGATGGCTTTGCACTCCTCTTTTTTCTCGCCACGGAAAATAAGTGGGGAGGCGTATGCGGATTTATCAAAAACATGGACGGAGGAGGTGATGGCGCCATAGGTGGGATCATCAGCGCCGTAGACCAAGGTTTTTATTCTGGCCTGAGCAATGGCGCCGGCGCACATAAGGCACGGCTCCAAAGTCACGTAAAGGGAGCAGCCATCAAGCTGCCAGCGGCCAAGGGTCTTCTCCGCTCTTTCGATAGCCAGGATTTCGGCGTGAGCGGAAATGCTGTGGTCCTTTTCCCTAAGATTATGCGCGGAAGAAATAAGCTTGCCGTCTTTGACGATGACGGCACCGACTGGGATTTCGCCCTCGCCAAAAGCCAATTGGGCTTCTGCCAAGGCAATATTCATGTAAATTTCTTTTTCTTCCGTAGGCATAGATAGATTGTAAAACAAAACCACCGCACAGGAGTAGATGACTTAAGGCTGCTTGGTTCCCCACCTGACCTGGTTCATCGCCCGCTCCTCGCGATGGCTTGAGGATTATATCACAAACGGAGCAAATAAAAACCAGTTGCAGTCTTTTAGCATTGCAGCGGGGAACGTATATCGCTTTTAGGGTTTGCGGCGAAGGTTCGCCAGCATGAGCTTAAGTCTATTTTCCTGGTTAACCTGGGTAGAGGAAGCATCGAAGTCCAATGGAATGATGTTTGCTTCTGGAACCAAGGCTTTGACCGGGCGAACCATGCCTTTGCCAACGATGTGGTTAGGCAAGCATCCGAAGGGCTGGACGACGACAATGTTCTTGGTATCGCCTTCTGCATAGGCAACCATTTCAGCCGGGATGAGCCAGCCTTCGCCCATCTTAACGCCGGTGTCGATGACCTTCTCGCCTTCGGAGACGACATATTCAAAGTCTTCATAGGCTTTGAACCCAGCTTCTTTGGTGATCTTGGCCTCGTTGCGGGTAGCGCGGAGGAAAAGCTTATAGGCGATCTTAAAGGCGAAGACCGTCTTCTTCCCTTGGCCGTAACGCTTGTAGTCGTTGATGTTGTTATAAAGGCAATAGAGGCAGAATTCGGCAAGGGACGGATAGACGACTTCGCATCCTTGCTCTACGAGGAAGTTGGCGAGGTGGTTATTCGCGTAGGGAGAGTATTTAACGTAGATCTCGCCGACGATACCGACGCGAGGTTTTCTCTCCTCTGCGGGTTTTAGGTCTTTGAAGGCATCAAGAATCATCCTATAGTTCTTTTTCGCGTTATAGAAGGCGCGGTGGGCAGCCTGGGCTTTAAGGCTGTCCAAGCAGCCTCTAAGGGCAGCCTGAACCTTCTCTCTATCGTGGTAAGGCTCAGCTTGATCTACCAAGTTCATGAGGAGGTCTCCATACATGACGGAGTAAAGCAGCTTCATGGAGGTGGAGAGGTCTAGTGGAATGCTATAAAGCTTTTCTAGGCCGGAGAAGTTGAGCGATAAGACTGGAACGGTCGGGAATTCTTTCTCGAATGCTTTGCGAATGAGGGAGATGTAGTTGGAAGCACGGCATCCGCCACCAGTCTGAGACATGATGACGGCGGTCTTGCTGAGATCGTATTTGCCAGTCTTCAATTCAGAAACGAATTGACCCGTGGTAATGATTGCGGGGTAGCATGCATCATTCTGGACGGTGCGGAGGCCTTCGTCCTTTGCCTCTCTTCCCATCGGCGGGACAATCTTGAGGTTGAGGCCTTTCGCCGCCAAAACCGCAGTGAAGATCTCAAAGTGGATCGGGAGCATATCCGGGGCGAGGATGGTGAACTTCTCGTCCACGAATTTCTTCCAAAGAGCTTTTCTAGCTTTCTTTTCTTCTGCTTTGGTCATGGTTATTTCCTCGCTTTCTTGTCTTCGACGGCAGCAAGGAGGCTACGGAGGCGGATGCGGACAGCACCGAGGTTGTTGATTTCGTCGATTTTGATTTCGGTATAGAGCCTGTCATTGCTCTCAAGGATGCGACGAACCTCATCGGTGGTGATGGCGTCGACGCCGCAGCCGAAGGAGACGAGGTGAACGAGCTCCATATCCGGCTGGTCCTTAACATAGTTGGCCGTGTCGAATAGACGAGCGTGGTATGTCCACTGGTTCAAGACTTCAGTCTTAGTCTTCTTATTCTCAAAGGTGAGGGAATCTTCGCTTAGGACGGCGACTCCTAGGCCGTCAAGAAGCTTATCGATACCGTGGTTGATTTCTCTATCAACGTGATAGGGACGTCCAGCGAGGACAATGATTTCCTTGCCTTGCTCCCTCGCGGTTTTGATTATCTCTGCGCCTTTGGCTTTGACGTCCTCGCGATAACGGATTTCTTCTTCGATGCCCTTTTTGAGTGCATGGGCGATGTCTTTTTTGCTGATGCCCTTAGAAGAGAGCTTCTCATTTAGGGTCTTCACGGTCTTCTTAAAGTTATTCAAGTCGATGAACGGATCGATGAGGTTATCATCGTTTAGGCGAGCATCGTTTCTCTTGAGGAGCTCGCCGTAATAAGCGAGGACTGGGCAGTTATAGTAGTTATCGCCGCGATGCTCATTGATGTTATAGGACTCAGAGGGGTAGAACACGAAGTCAACGTTCTCGCCTAAGAGATAGTCGATATGGCCGTGCATGATCTTCGCTGGGTAGCAGGCGGTGTCGCTAGGAATGGTCTTTTGGCCGCGGCGATAAAGCGCACGGGTGGAAATCGGAGACAAGATGACGTTATAGCCAAGTTCCTTGAAGAAGGCATCCCATAAAGGGAGCTGCTCATACATAACGAGGGTGAACGGAAGTCCGACGGTTCCTTTTGGATTCACGGGATCGGGATATCTCTGCATGAGGCGTTTTCTCTTGTAGTGATACATGTCAAGGTCGTGCTTGGCCTTGGGTTTGCCTTCACCCTTTTCGCACTTATTGCCGGAGACGAAGAAACCGCCTTTGGGGAAGCGAAGGATGGTGAGGTTGCAATAGGCGGTGCACTGCTTGCAGTTGGTGTGCATCGTCTGATAGGTGAAGTTGTTGAGGTCTTCTAGGGAGATGAGGCCGTGATTGCCACCTCTTTCCTTAGCAAACAAAGCGGCGCCGAAAGCGCCCATTAGGCCCGCAATGGATGGGCGGATGACTTCATGCCCAATCTCCATCTCGAAGCAGCGCAGAACAGCGTTATTGAGGAAAGTGCCGCCTTGGCAGACGATCTTGTTGCCAAGCTCTTCGAAAGAACGGACGCGGATGACCTTATAAAGGGCATTCTTGATGACGGAACGAGATAAACCGGCGGAGATGTCATTGACGGTTGCGCCTTCTCGCTGGGCCTCTTTGACGGAGGAGTTCATGAAAACGGTGCAACGAGAGCCGAGTTCAACCGGGTTCTTGGCAAATAGGCCAAGCTTGGAGAACTCTTCGACGTCGTAGCCAAGCGCTGCGGCAAACGAGCTTAGGAAAGAGCCGCAACCAGAAGAGCAGGCTTCGTTGAGCATGATGGAGTCGATGGCGCCATTCTTGATCTTGAAGCATTTGATGTCCTGGCCGCCGATATCGATGATGAATTCAACGTCGGGCTCAAAGAACTTCGCGGCCTTGAAGTGGGCGACGGTTTCAACGACGCCATAATCGACGTGCATAGAGTTCTTGATGAGTTCTTCGCCATATCCGGTGACGCAGGAACCAACGATCTCTAGCTTCGGGCTGCCGTGGGTGTAGATGTGTTTGACCTGCTCGACGATGTTCTCGATAGGTAGGCCTTTGTTGGGCTGATAATGGGAATAGAGGATTTCGTTATTCTCGGAAAGAAGAACGATCTTAGTGGTGGTGGAGCCTTCGTCAATGCCTAGATAAGCCTTGCCCTCATAGGTAGAAAGGTCAGCGGTCTTAACGTCGAAGTCTTTGTGGCGTTTGATGAAGGCGTCATAGTCGTCCTGATCTTTGAAAAGCGGACGGCCCGTGACGATGGAGCCATTCATATCGGCTTTTCTTATATCGGCGATGACATCAGAAAGCGAATACACGGTGTCTCTATTCTGCGCATAAACGGCTGCGCCTTTCGCCATGAAAGTAGAGGCGTCTTGCGGGAATATAGCGTTCTCTCCCCCTAGCTTCAAACGATCCTTGAAGGCCTTGCGAAGGCCTTGGAGGAAAAATAGCGGTCCGCCAAGGAAAAGAACATTGCCTTTGATCTCGCGGCCCTGCGCGAGGCCGGCGATAGTCTGGTCGGCGACGGCATAGAAGATAGAGAGGGCAACGTCTTCTTTGGATGCGCCCTGATTGAGGATTGCCTGAATATCGCTCTTGGCGAAAACGCCGCAGCGGGAAGCTATTGGATAAGCCTTCTCCGCCTTGAGGGACAAAGCATCCATCTCAGGGAGGGAGACGTTAAGAAGGGTGGCCATCTGGTCGATGAAAGCACCGGTGCCACCTGCGCACTGGCCGTTCATTCTCTCTTCGACGCCGCCGGTGATGAAGATGATTTTGGCATCCTCGCCACCTAGCTCAATGGCCGCATCAGCGTTGGGATAAAGCTTACGGATAGCAATATAGGCAGACTCGACTTCCTGAACAAAGGGGAGTCCACTTCTTTCAGACAGGCCTAAGCCGGCGGATCCGGTCAAGGAGACCTTAACCTTGATATCGCCTAATTTATTTTTGACTTCATTGAGTTCCAAAAGAGAGGTCTCTTTGACCTTGGCGCCGTGACGGACGTAATTGGCATAGAGCACATTGTTGTTCTCGTCGAGAACGACGGCTTTGACGGTGGTACTGCCCACGTCAATGCCAAGGGTATAGATACGATCGTTATTCATGAATTCAAAAATAGGCTTTCTTTGCAGGGGGTATTGTAGCCGATTTTTTCCTTTTATAAAGGAAAGATGCTCTTTCGGTCTACAGCAGGTCTATTTCGTTAACAAAAAGCTCCCCCGAAATCGGGAGAGCCGTTGCGTTAAGAATTACTTCTTGATCGGCTTGATGACGGACATGCCACCCATCCATTTGCGGAGGACTTCCGGAATGACGATGGAGCCATCTTCCTGCTGATTCTGCTCAACGAGAGCCGGGAAGACACGGGAGGTAGCAAGGCCGGAACCGTTGAGGGTATGGCAGAACTTGACCTTTCCGTCTTTGTCCTTGTAGCGGACCATGCCGCGGCGGGCTTGGTAGTCACGAGCGTTGGAGACAGAAGAGACTTCCTTGAAGATGCCCATGGACGGGATCCAGACTTCGATGTCATAGGTGCGGGCCATGGAGTGGCTGCAGTCACCAGCGGCGAGCTTGTCGAGCTGGTAGGTTAGGCCTAGGCCTTCGAGGAGGCGCTGAGCCTTCTTGACCATTTCGTCGAAGGCGGCATCGCTGCCCTCTTGCGTGGTGTACTGGACCATTTCAACTTTGTTGAACTGGTAGCCACGGATCATGCCACGCTCCTCGGTGCGGTAGGAGCCGGCTTCCTTGCGGTAGCACGGGGTATAGGCGAAGTACTTCTTCGGGAGGTCATTCTCCTCAAGCATCTCATTGCGGTGGAGGTTGACGAGAGCGGTCTCGGCGGTCGGGAGGATGAACTTGCGCGGTTCAACGCCTTCGAGCCAGAAGACATCTTCTTCGAACTTCGGAAACTGTCCAGCGGTGTAGCCGGATTCGTAGTTAAGGATGTGCGGCGGGAGAATCATCTCATAGCCATCAGCGAGATGGTTCTCGATGAAGTAGTTGAGGAGAGCCCATTCAAGGCGGGCACCGAGGTTGGTGTAGATCCAGGTGCCGGTACCGGAGATCTTGGCGGCTCTTTTATAGTCGATTAGGCCGCAGGATTCGCATAGCTCAACGTGGTTCTTCGGGGTGAAGGAGAATTCCTGCTTCTTGCCGAAGGTATAGATCGGGGTGTTGTTTTCTTTGCCGCCCGGGAGCAAATCGTCATCCGGAAGGTTCGGGAGAACTTCGACGAGGGCTTTGAGTTTGGCTTCGGTCGCGGCAAGCTCTTCTTCGCTTTCCTTGTTCTCGGCAGCGAGAGCTTTAACCTTGGCGAAGATGGCCTTGACGTCACCGCCTTCTTTCTTAACCGTCGGAACGGACTTGGAAAGCTTGTTCTGCTCAGCCTTGTTGTTCTCGACTTTCTTGAGGAGCTCGAGGCGTTTGGCGGAGAGTTCCTGGATTTCGGTGGGGTCAAATTCCCAGAGTTTCTTGGCGAGGGCCGCTTTGACGTATTCCGGCTTCTCGAGGATCAATTTGATATCAACCATGTTATTCCTCCTGCGGTTTCAAGACCGCTTCATAGGTGGTTTTCAATGTATTCGCCTGCTTTGCGAGAGAGTACTTTTTCGCCGCGGCGTATGAGGCAATTATAGTATCCTTGCCCTTTCCGAGATAGATATTATCTATCACCTCGGCAACTTCCTGCTCGTTTTTGACCAAAAACGCAGACACGTCCTTCACGATTAGAGGGTTCAAGCTTTGATCTCCCATCGCAATGACGACGCTTTTAGAGGCAAACGCCTCGAGCAGTCCGACGCCATCTGGCAAGGAATTGAGAACCAAATACGCCGAGGAGCGCTCCAAGGCGCTTCTATAGACGTCGTCTTCAAGTAGCGGCGCAAACGTAAGGTTTTCGGGGGCTCTATTCTGATAGAACCTGACAATGGCGCCCATACCAAAGCCAGCAAACCCAAAGAAATAGAAGCGGACTTGCGGGCAGAGCTTGGCAATCTTGATAAGGGAACGTAGCTTCGCGTGCTCCGAATAGGAGCCGTTGCAGACAACGAGTTTCGTGTCTTCCCTGACGCCGAAATAGCGGTAGAAGACCTCACGCTCTAACGGCGCCAAAACAAAGCGCTCTGGATTCACGGAAGCAGGCACGACGGCTATAGGGGCGCTCACGCCTGACTTTTCGGCGAAGTCTTTGATCCTCTCGTTGGGGACGAGGACCAAATCCGCTTCATTAAGCATGGCCTTAGCCCGCTTTTTCAAATGCATGCCCCTTCTATTTAGTTTGATAAAGGATGCATAGGGGTCTCTTTCGCAATAAAAGGCGGAGACGATCGTCTTCACGCCTTTCTCGCGGAATTTCCGCAAAAGCGCAATATCATAGGGCGAAATAAAGTGGGCGATGTCCGGATCCGAGAGTTTGTTATCGGTCCAAGTAACGTCCACTTCTTCGCACTCACCTTTGAGGTTCTTCCGCAAGCGGGTCCCCTCAAAGGCGGATTCAGCGCGTTTGGGTTTGTAATGAATGAAGACCTTCATTTGGCCTTTCTGTTATTCGTCGACCTCATCCGGGGTAACGACTTCTTCGGCTTCGGTCCCTTCGATCACATCCGAGTCATCGACCTGTTCGGCAGGGCCTTCGCCCTCAGGGAGTCCGTCATCTTCAGCGGCATCGCTGTGCGGCATGATGGTGATGGAAGCAACCTTAGCCTTTTCATCGAGATTGATGATCTTGACGCCCTGGGTATTGCGGGACGCTATCTTGATTTCAGAAATCGGGGTGCGGATAACGACGCCAGTGGTGGTAACGACGAGCAAATCCTCGTCTCCGACAACGCCTCTGACGGCAATGAGCTTGCCGGTCTTTGGGGTAGCCTTGAGGGTGATGACGCCCTTCGCGCCTCTCTTGGTGAGGCGATAGCCATCATAGTGGCGGCCGTCTTCGGTAACGGTGTCTTTTGCATAGGAGATCTTGCCATAGCCTTTGTTGGTTAGGACAAGGACCTTATCGCCGTCGAATTCGCCGGTGACGCCGACGATCTCGCTGCCGTCGCCGAGGTCCATACCTCTGACGCCAGCCGCGGTGCGGCCCATCTCACGAACATCGGTTTCATGGAAGGAAACGAGTTTGCCGTTGCTGGAGGCGAGAGAGACGATATTGTGGCCGTTGGTGCGCTTGACATCGAATAGGTCGTCGCCTTCTTTTAAACCAACGGCGATCTTGCCGTTTGCGTGGATGGATTCGAATTCCTTAAGGGAGGTACGCTTGACGATGCCAGCCTTGGAAACGAAGAAGAGGAAGTTGTCTTCCGGATAGGAATTGCACGGAACGATGGAGACGACCTTCTCATCTTTATCTAGATTGAGGAAATTCTGGGCAGGCATGCCTTTGCCGGTTCTGCCAGAATCAGGAATCTGATAGCCGCGGAGACGGTAGACTTTGCCGAGGCTCGTGAAGAAGAGAATGTCGGTGTGGGTCTGGGTATGCTCGATGAGACGGACGATGTCGCCGCCTACGGTCTTCATGCCGGTGATGCCGCGTCCGCCGCGGTGCTGAGCTTCGAAGGTATCGTCGTCAACGCGCTTGATGTAGCCGTTTTTGGTGAGGGCGACGATGATGTTCTTCTGCGGGATGAGGTCTTCGTTGTCGATATCGGCGGCGGCGTCAGAGATCTCAGTCCTTCTCTTGTCTCCGTATCTATCTTTGAGCTCAAGTAGCTCTTTGACGAGCTGATCAACGATATTGTCTCTGGAGGAGAGGAGACGGTTGTATTCGGCAATGTTGGCTTCAAGCTGGGCCTTTTCGGCGAGGAGCTTGTCCTGCTCCATGCCTTGCAAGCGGCGGAGAGTCATCGCAAGGATGGCGTCGCACTGGGGCTGAGTGAGTCCGAAGCGGGCGTTGAGGCGGGCAGAGGACTCTTCATCGTTTTTGGAGTCACGGATGATGTGAATGACCTCGTCGATATTATCGTGAGCGAGGATCAAGCCATCGACGATGTGGAGGCGGTCGGTGTCTTTCTTGAGCAAGAACTTGGTTCTGCGGGTGATGACGGTGACCTGGAACTCAACATAGTCGTTAAGAAGAGGAACGATACCAAGGGTCTTCGGAGCGCCATCTTCCAAGCAGAGGTTGATGATGCCGAAGTTGCTCTGGAGGGCGGTGTGCTTGAGCAAGTTGTTCGCAACGACTTCCGGGATGGTGTCTTTGCGGATGTCGATGACGATGCGGATATCGCCTTTGGAGGATTCGTCGCGGATGGCGGTGATGCCGTCGATGACCTTATCTCTGACTAGCTGGCCGATGTTCTCGACAAGCAAGGACTTGTTTACCTGATACGGAATCTCGGTGACGATGATCTGGGATTTGCCGTTCTCAAGCTCATCGATGTGATACTTGGAGCGGACGGTAACGGTACCCGTGCCGGTGGTATAAGCATCAAGGATGCCTTTGCGGCCAAGGATGATGCCGCCACCCGGGAAGTCCGGACCATGGAGGTAATCAGTCATGATCTCGGCCGGGGAGATATTCGGATTATGGGCGACGGCGATGCAGGCGTCGATGGCTTCGCCGAGGTTGTGCGGGGCCATATTGGTGGCCATACCGACGGCGATACCTTGAGAGCCGTTGACGATGAGGTTCGGGAAGCGGGAGGGAAGAACTTCCGGCTCGACTTCGGTGCCATCGTAGTTCGGGACGAAGTTGACGGTATCCTTATCGATATCGCGAACCATCTCGAGAGCGAGGCGGTTCATTCTGGCTTCGGTATAACGCATAGCTGCCGGTTCGTCGCCGTCGATGGAGCCGAAGTTACCATGACCGTCGACGAGGGTGTATCTCAAAGAGAACGGCTGAGCCATACGAGCAAGGGTGCCATAAAGGGCGGAGTCGCCGTGGGGGTGATATTTGCCCATGACGTCACCGACGATACGAGCGCACTTCTTGTGTGGCTTGTTCGGGGTGATGCCCGCTTCGTTCATACCGAAGATAATGCGGCGCTGAACCGGCTTTAGACCATCGCGGACGTCAGGGATGGCGCGGGAGACGATGACCGACATCGAATAGTCGAGGAAAGCGGTCCTGACTTCTTTGGCGACGTCGCGGTCGATTAGTCCCGGGATAATGCCGCTCTTAGCGGCTTCTTCGCCGAACATCGCGTCGGCGGATTGCTGGCCTTCATGGGATGCACCAGTAACGGTAACACCCTCATTTTCGGAGGTGCTATTTTCGTCATTGTTTCCTTCAGACTCTTCGTCTTCCAGAACTTTGTTTTCGTCGTTTTCAATCATTTTCTAGTCCTCCTTATCCATTAAATATCAAGGTTCTGCACGAATTTCGCGTTTTCTGCGATATATTTACGTCTCGGCTCAACCTCATCGCCCATGAGTTCGGTGAAGATCTGTTCAGCCTCAGCGGCATCGTCAACGGTAATACGGATCATCTTACGGGCTTTCGGGTCCATGGTGGTTTCCCAGAGCTGGTTGTAATCCATTTCGCCTAGACCTTTATAACGCTGGAATGCGAAGCCCGGCTTGAGGTTCAGCTCCTTGCGGAGGACCTCGAGCTGAGCGTCGTTATAGGCATAATAAGCGCTGCCTTTATAATCGATTTTGTATAGCGGCGGCTGAGCGATAAAGACGTGTCCTTCATCAACGAGTGGACGCATGAAGCGATAGAAGAAAGTGAGAAGCAAGATACGGATGTGGTCACCGTCGACATCGGCATCGGTCATGATGACAACTTTGTTGTAGCGAATTTTGCTAACGTCGAAGTTCTCTCTGACGCCTGCGCCGATGGCGGTGATCATGTTGCCGATTTCGGCGTTGGCCCAAATGCGGTCTTCACGAGCCTTCTCGACGTTGAGAATCTTACCTCTTAGCGGCAAGATAGCCTGAGTCTTGGAGTCGCGGCCCTGCTTAGCGGAACCACCTGCGGAGTTACCCTCAACGATATAGAGCTCACATTCCTGCGGGTCCTTGGAAGAGCAGTCGGCAAGTTTCCCAGGGAGGGTAGTGATTTCAAGAGCGGACTTACGGGTCTTTTCTCTTGCGACACGAGCGGCCTCGCGGGCTTTGGAAGCGATGGAGAGCTTCTCCATGATGGATTTGGCTTCGTTCGGGTTCTCTTCGAGCCACTGACGGAGGCCATCGCCGACGACGGAGGAAACGATCTTTCTGACTTCGGAGTTGCCAAGCTTGGTCTTGGTCTGCCCTTCGTACTGCGGGTTCGGGTGCTTGATGGAGATAACGCAGGTTAGACCTTCGCGGCAGTCATCGCCGGTGAAGTTCTTCTGGTCGTCTTTGAGGAATTTGAACTGACGGGCATAGTCATTGAGGACGCGGCCAAGGGCGAGGTTCATACCTTCGACATGGGTGCCGCCTTCCTTGGTGGAAATGTTGTTGCAGAAGGAATAGACGCCATCCTGAGAATAGGAGTCGGTCCACTGAAGGGCGACTTCGGCATAGATTCTTTCTTTGGTCTCGCCATCGGCAAGGGTGACTTCTTCGGCGCCTTCGCAATAGATTGGGTTGGCGTTGACGGGAATCTTGTTGGTGTCGATGTATTTGACGTATTCCCTGATGCCGCCCTGGTATTCGAAGGCCTCGGTGCGGGCTTGGCCATCTTCGATTGGGCTTCCGCCTTCATCGGAAGTGCGGAGGTCGGTGAGGGTGATCTTGATGCCGCCATTGAGGAATGCCATCTGGCGGAGGTGGTTACGAATGGTCTCGTAGTTATAGATGGTGGTCTCGGTGAAGATGGTCGGGTCCGGGAGGAAGTGGACGGTGGTTCCGCGCTCTTCTTCGGTGGAGGTTCCGATTCTCTTTAGATGTCCAACCGGGTGGCCGCCGTTTTCAAAACGGAGGTAGAATTTGCCGCCATCACGGCAAACGGTGACGTCCATCCAAACGGAAAGGGCATTAACGACGGAGGCGCCGACGCCGTGGAGACCGCCAGAGACCTTATAGCCGCCTTCGCCGCCGAATTTACCGCCGGCATGGAGAATGGTATAAACGGTTTCAACGCCAGAGAGTCCGGATTTGGCGACGATGTCGACAGGGACGCCACGTCCATTATCCTTGACGATGATGGAGTTATCGTGATCGATGGTAACCTCGATGTGGGTGCAGTAACCAGCGAGTGCTTCATCGATAGAGTTATCGACGATTTCCCAAACTAGGTGATGCAGACCGGCGGACGCGGTGGTCGCGATATACATACCCGGTCTCTTTCTGACAGCTTCAAGCCCTTCCAAAACCTGAATGTCGGAGCCGCTATAATCGGCCTTGCCCTTCTCGAGGGCTTTTTCGTTGCTCACGTCTTCTTTGACGTAAGTAAAGCGGTCTTCTTCGTTTAAGGCCGTTTTCTTTTCTTCGTCTGCCATTCTAATTCCTCCTGGTGGCATTATTCGCGGACACGTCTATATAGGACGCGCCTTGGATTTCCAAATTCGTTGCTGTCACAAACACCTGGCCGGCGGTCTTAAGAACCTCGAATAGGCATTTGACATGGTTTTCGTCGAGCTCGCTGGTGACATCATCGAGCACGCATATCGGTTTTTTGTCCTCGTCTTCTATTAGGAAGTAGGGCGCAAGTTTCAACGCAAGGACCGCCATCCGGTTCTCTCCTTGAGAGCCGTATATGGAGATATCCTTGCCATTTAGTTCCATCGAGAAGTCTTCTCGGTGGGGGCCAATCGAGGTGGAACCGTGGAGCAAATCGCTTTCCAAGGCTCCCTGATACGCTTTCTTGGCTCGGACGCGGAATGACTCGTCAGGTTTCACAAAAGGCCTGTAAACGAGCCTGCAGGTAGTTTTTTCACCCCTTAGACGCTCCAGCAACCCCGGCATAACCTCATTAAGTGAAGCAATATACATCGAGCGATAACGAACCAGAGGCTCGGCAACGTCGATGAGCTGATCGGTCAGAACCTCAAGCAAGTTGCGGTCGGGATTGCGGCTTTTCAGCGTTAGATTTCTTTCCTTAAGAAGTTTGTTGTACCTGGCGATCAGCTCGAAGTAGTCGAATGACTGCTTGGCGAGGTTGACGTCTAGGTAGCTTCTCCTCTCGCTCGGGCTCCCCGTGAAGAGGGGAACGTCGCTTGGGGCAAAGCGCAGGACATTGGTTAGCTTAGATAGCTCACTTAGTCGTCTGGCGGGCTTGCCGTTGATCAGGATTCGTTTGGCGTTTTTGCCGAACTCTATCCGGATCTCGCGGCTGAGTGGCCCTTCTTTGACGTAGGAGTCTATCGCAGCGTAATCGGAACCGTCTTTTAACAGGACGCTGTCATCGGAGCTTCGCCAACTTCGCGCAAGGGAGATGTAGTTGATCGCCTCAGCGAGGTTTGTCTTGCCGGCGGCGTTTGCCCCGCAGATGATGGTTAGCTTTGGTGAAAGCGTTAGGTCTAGATGGTCGTAAGTCCTGAAGTTGCGCAAAACGATTCGGGACAGGATCATTTCACGATCTCGAAGTCGACGCCTTCAATGACAAGGGTGTCGCCATCGCGGAGCTTTCTTCCGCGACGTTCGTCTTCTTCGCCATTGATCACGACCTTGTGAGTTGCGAGAAACGCTTTCGCTTCTCCACCCTGATGGACAATCCCAGCGAACTTAAGGAACTGGCCGAGGGTGATGTAATCGGACGTAATGGTAATTTTCATTGGTTTTGCCTTTAAAAAATCAGGGATTTTTACCCAAAAGTACTTTACTACTACGTAGTAAAAAGCGCTAGTGTTTTCTAGCGCTTTTCGGGTGGTAATTGATTAGGCTTATTTTAGCTCAATAAGTCCTCATCGGAGTGATGAGTTCGATGACGGAATCATCTTTGGGGTTCTTGACGACGAACGGTCTCATTTCGGCTTGGAAGCAGATGGTCACATCCTCGGATTTCAAAGCTTTGATGGCATCAATGACGAAGAGAGAGTTGAAGGAAACTTCAAGGCGTTCGCCGCTGAATTGGAAAGTTTGGATCGGCTCATTGGCGGAACCGTTGGAATCGGATCTGGCAGAGACTTCGACGTGGTCCTCGCGCATGGAGATCTTGACGACGGACTCTTTGCCGGAAGAGAGGACGGCGACGCGGTCCATGGCGTTCAGTAGTTCCTGAGAGTTGACCTGGAGGAAGTAATTGAAGTTCTGCGGGATGATGGAGCGGGTGACCGGGTAATCGCCAGAGATAAGGCGAGAAGAAACGACGGTGTTGTCGAAGGTGAAAAGGACCTTCTTGTCGCTGACGTAGAACGTGACGGCGGCGGAGCCTTCCATCAAATGGGTGATGTCAATGAGGGTACGAGCCGGAACGTTGGCGCGGAAGCGCACGTCAGAATCGATATGGACGCTCTTGCGCGCGAGACGGGCGCTATCGGTGGCGGTAGCGATAAGCTCGTTTTCGCCGGCCTCTAGATTAAGGGCGGTGAGAATCGGGCGCTGTTCTTTGGTGGAGGCAGCAAAGGCGCTCTGCGCGACCAGGTCTTCGAGCTGCTGGCAGTCCATGGTTAGATCGGTGCCGCTGGGCTCAAGGTCGATGTCCGGGTACTCTTCGGCGTTGGCGCAATTGAGCTTGAAAGAAGAATGGCCGTCGTCGACTTTAGCGATAGCATTGTCGATGACGTCTAAGGAGATGACGTTGCCCTCCATCTTACGGACGATGTCCCCAAGAAGGTGCGCGTTGATTAGGGTGCTTCCCGGAACGGTGTTGGTGATGATCTGCTTGTCGCCGATCATGTAGGGGACCGTAGTGCGGATGGTAATGTCGTTGTTGGAGCCGGTAACCTCAAGGCCCTTCTCGTTAAGTTCTACTTTGAAGTTTGCGAGTAGGGGGAGAGGGCTTTTGGGGGCGATGGCCTTGCCGGCGTTGTTTAATGCTTTAAGCAATTGTTCTTTATCAACGGAAAGACGCATAAATATTTACCTCTAAATTAATTTACGAATTAATAACAATAATAAGGTCTGTGGATAGTGTGGATAACTCACGGAATTCGGCACTCGATTATTCTATCATGCAGGCACGGGATTTACTAAATGTTTATTTATAAATAAACGACTAGGAATTTAGCTTGTTTTTTATGTCGCTAATCGCCGCCACCATATCGGGGTCAGTTTTCAACGCACTTTCCACTTTTTGTACACCATTCATAACAGTGGTGTGGTCCCTGCCGCCGAACGCTTGTCCGATTTTGATAAGCGGGGTGCCGAGCAAATCGCGGTCAAGGTACATTGCGATGTGTCTTGCCATGGCGACGCGGCTGGTGCGGATCTTGGAAAGAATCTGGCTGGGGGTCAATGAGTAATAGTCGGCGACCGTAGCGATGATTTTGGTCTCGGATAGAGAGGACTTGTCTTCCTGGGCAGCGACAAGACCGCGGATTGCCTCGGTGGCGGTGGCCATGGAGATGTGCTTGGACGGAGAAACGTTAATAGAGAAGAAGATTAGGCGATTAAGGGCGCCTTCAAGCTCGCGGACGTTGCTAGAGAACTTTTGGGCTAGGAAGGAAATGACTTCGGCGTCGAAGTTTTCCGGATCAAGGCCGTTGGACTCAATTTTGGAACGGAGAATGTTTTCGCTGGTCTCCAAATCCGGTTTATCGATTGACAAAACTAGACCTTGAGCAAAACGAGATTTTAATCTCTCGTCCATGCCATCTAGATTTCCAGGATGCTGATCGCTGGTGATGACGATCTGCTTTCCGACGGTTGCAAGAGTCTGGAATACCACGAAGAACATCTCCATGGTCTTCTTCTTTCCGACTAAGAATTGAATGTCATCGATGAGAAGAACATCAACGTCGTTGCGGAAGTAATCGACTAAGCTCTTATCCTCTTTGTAACCTTGGGCGAATTTGATGTATTCATTAACAAAATCGCTAGCGGAAATATAGAGGATTTTTGCCTTTGGGGATTTCTCTTTAATTGCGTTCCCGATGGCGTGCAAGAGGTGAGTCTTACCTAGACCGGAATCGGAATAAAGAAGCAATGGGTTATAGAGCTGACCCGGGGTACTAGAGATCATCAAGGACGCCTGGTAGGCTTCACGGTTACTAGGACCAACGACGAAGTTGTCGAAGGTGAATTTGGAATTGAGGTGGGAATCGGCAAAGAATTCGGGGCCTTTCACCTCTTTTTCCGGCTCGGCCTGCTTTTTGAGGTCGTCGACCGGGACGAACTTAACGGCGAAATCGGTGCCGGTGACTTCAAGGATGGCTTCATTGATCGAATCCATATACTTTTCGGTAAGCAAATTGGCGGCAAGGGAGGTGTCGGTAGCGACGATTAGGGTGTTTCCTTCCATACGATCGATTTTCGTAGAACGGAAGAAGCTGTCGTAGATTCTGGCGTCTAAATTGCCTTCGATTTTGGACAGTACTGCTGCCCAGATGTTTGTTAATTCTGTGATGGTGCGGGACATAGGCTACTCCGCCGAAAATTATGACATTTCCACAATGAAAAAGCACGGAAATATTAGCGAAATTTAATTGTCCACAATGCAAATTAGCAAAAGTGGCATTATATGCCACTTTAACCACTTTTCCACTTTTCCACAATGTGGATAACCTGTGGAAAAAGTAACCCTATCTTCAACATATGTGGAAAAGTTTGGAATCTACATAGTTTTACACATGTGCACAAAATGCAAAAAATTCGATATCAACAATGCAGATTTGGAAACTCGCAAGTCTCCACAAATCTAATCCCCACTGGGTGTGGATATGATGTATTGACGAAAAAGCACCCCTAATAAAAGTTTACTGTGGTGTGGAAAACTTTTTTCCTCTTCAAAATAGGCTAAAAAACGCCGAAATACTACGTATGCGCGTGCACAATCGTTGTTGTAAGACGTAGGACTGCCCCGTATAATAGGCAACGCACCAACGCAGGAAAGGAAAATTACACGTATGGGAAAGAAAACTTATCAGCCGTCCAAGATCAAGCATCAGCACAAGGCTGGCTTCCGTGCCAGAATGTCCTCCCCGACCGGCCGCAAGATCATCGCTAAGCGCCGCGCCAAGGGCCGTGTTCGTCTTGCTGACTAACCTTGAACTACTCCACCTGAATTATGAAAAGAGAGCTTAGGGTTAAAAAACACCAGGAGTTCGATCGGATTATTCGAGGCGGAAAGAAAATCAAGTCGCCCCATTATTCGATTTACTTCGAGCTGGCCAGTCCGGATCAGGGTTTCACCAGAATTGGTCTGGCCATCTCGAAAGCAAATGGGCATGCCGTTACTCGCGTCCGCGAGAAACGGCAGGTTAGAGCCATGCTCGCGAAACGTTGTGAACATACTTTACCAATGAACATCATCATCGTGATCCGTCCCAGCTTTAACGAAAAGGACTATCACGCCAACGAGGCTGAACTAAACGCCTCGCTAGATAAACTCAAGGACCTTCTACCGTGAAAAAATCAATGAACAAGAAGCTGTTGGGCCTCGCTGGCATCGGCTTAGGGGCCGTTTTGCTATCTAGCTGCACCGCAAACTTCTGCTCGGATGTCGATAGAGCGCAGATGGCCTACCCTTATGAACAGGGCGTTACCGTCTATTGCAACGAAACCGAGTACAACAGCTACAAAGCGGAAAACAGCGAAGTCATTGCGTATGAAGAAAGCATCAATGTCGCCGGCAAAGCTATTGACGGTAACGACAATGTCTTCAAGTACGTTCCGTACACCATCAACGACACCGGAAAATATGTTGTTTTCGGTGCTGCCAAAGCTAGTTATCTCTCCGGAACCATCATCAGTGGCGCATATAGCTCCGGTTATTCTCTCCCGTCACTAAAATACTGGGCCGAAATCGATTCCAGAGTTCTCGAAGCCTCGCTCTTCCTCGCAGAGAAGAATGGCGAAGTTGCTTACCTCAACTCCAAGACCTCGGTCGCCAGCGATACCTTCAAGGCTTCCGTCACCGTTTATGGTAAGGATAAGGATGGTGAGGACGGATACTGGGCGGTCAACCCGTTCACCGTCGCCGATAGCGATGGCAAAGGCGAAGGAGTCGAAATCATCGATAAATCTGTTCTTCGCCGCTATGGTCACGTCAAGTTCAGTGGCATCGACGGTGCTCTCTGGGGCAACTTCGATTCCTGGACTGCCGACCTCTATAAGAACGAAGGCAATGATGCCGACCTCGGTATGGACCATGTCCCGACCGCGGAATTCGCCTCTTACTATAAGAACGCCGTTATCAAGACCGTTAACAACAACCGTTCTTGCATCGCCACCCGCACTGCCAACTACGGCCATTACGGAACCAACGCCAACTGGGAAGTCGCAATCCAGCAGAAAGATTGGGGCTATGCCTGGAAGATGGGCTTCCTCGAAGGACTTCTCGTCTATCCGGTCTCTTGGCTCGTCGATACCTTCGCGTTTGGTATGGACCCATCCCTCAGCGGCGTCGGACAGATCTGGGCGCTTATCTTTGTTACCTTGATCGTTCGTGGCCTCCTGCTCCTCATCACCTTCAAGTCCACTATGGACACCCAGAAGATGACCGCGCTTCAGCCGGAAATGGCTAAGTTGCAGGCGAAGTACCCGAACTCCAATACGAATCAGGCTGAAAAGCAAAGGCTCGCGCAGGAGCAGATGGCACTATACCGCCGTCACAAGATCCATCCGTTTGGCCAGATCCTGATGATGATCGTCCAATTCCCGGTCTTCATCTGCGTCTGGTCCGGTTTGCAGGGTTCCGCCGCTCTCTCGACTGGCGAATTCCTTGGCATGAGACTCTCCGATAACATCAACACCATTCTCATGAATTTCAATGTGAGATGGTACGCTAACGAAAACGGCTGGTGGACCGCACTTGTCCTCTTCATCCTCATGGCTGGCGTTCAGGTCATGGCTATGATGCTTCCGAAGATCTTCCAAAAGGTCCAGGAAAAGAAGTTGACTAAGCTCGGCAAGAATCCGGCTGCTACTGACCAGCAGAAACAGATGAAGTGGATGAGCATCGGCATGATGGTCTTTACGATCGTTATGGGCTTCATGCTCCCGTCCGCTATGGGTATCTACTGGCTCATCGGTGGTCTCATCTCCATGATTCAGACCCTTATCACTCAGTTAATTATGGCTAAAGCCAAGAAAAGAGGATAAAGAATGAAGGAATACACCGCTAAAACGGTTGAAGAAGCCATCAAGGCTGCTGCCGCCGAACTCGGCGTTGCCGAAAACCGCCTCGTTTATGAGGTCAAGGAAGAGAAGAAATCACTCTTCAAGAAGTCTGCTACCATCGCCGTCTATGACGAGTCCGATGCTCAGGCTTATGCCGAAAAGTATCTTCATGATGCCATCGCCGCCCTCGGAATCGAAATCACCACCGAGTCCAAGATGGAAGACGACATCATTAAGGTCACCCTTAACTCCGAGCGTAACCCCGTCCTCATCGGACGTGGTGGCAGAACCCTCCAGGCTCTCAATGAGCTCGTTAAGCTTGCCGTCTCCAACAAATTCCGCCGCCGTTACAGAATTCTTCTCGATGTCGGCGGATACAAAGAAGACAAGTATGACAAGGTCACCCGCATCGCCAAGCGCGTTGCCAAGGAAGTCCAGCGCAGCAAAGTCGATGCGCAGCTCGATCCGATGACCCCGGATGAGAGAAGGGTTGTTCACAACGTTCTCTCCGGCTGGAGCAACATCAAGACCGAATCCGCTGGTGAAGGCAACGACCGCGCCATCTGGATCCGCTACGTCGACTAATCCCTATATATAAGATATGGCTCGAAGGTCACTTCGGGCCTTTCTTTTGGGGCTGATGCCTCTAACAACACGAAATACCTTTAAAAAGGTATAATCCAATTGCCTTATGAAACCGATCATTGCTTTAGCAACTCCGCCGCTTAAGGGCGCGCTCGCACTTATTCGCCTCTCTGGAGACAACGTTTTTGAAATCACGTCCTCGATGTTTTCCAAATCGATAACAGGAATGAATCAACGCGGATTGGTTTTCGGCACCCTTAGTGACAACGGGAGAATGATCGACCAAGTCGTCCTTTTGGTTTATCCGGGACCGGCGACCATGACGGGCGAGGATGTCGTTGAAATCTCTTGCCACGGTTCTATGGTCATCGTGGAAGAAATCATCCAAGCCTTCCTTGCCAAAGGCGTTGTTTATGCGACCCGTGGCGAATTCTCCAGCCGCGCTTTCTATAACGGAAAGATGGATTTGATTGAGGCTGAGGCTGTTAATGACCTCATTAACGCCACGACCCTTGAGGCTAAAAACGTTGCCTTGCTCTCCCTTTCTGGTGAAACGAGCAAGCTCGTTGCCCCGCTAAAAGAGCAGATCAGCTCCTTGCTTGCCCTCCTCGAAGTCAACATTGATTATCCAGAATACACCGACATAGAAGAGGCGAATGGCGAAACTATTGTCGCCAAATGCAAGGAAATCAGGAACAATCTCTCTTCTCTCATTAAGATGGGTGAAGATGGAAAGATTATCCGTAACGGAATCAAAGTTGCCATCGTTGGCCGGCCCAATGTTGGCAAATCCTCCTTGCTCAACGCTCTGCTGAATGAAGAAAAAGCCATTGTCAGCGATATCCCTGGCACTACCCGTGACATCGTCGAAGGCGAAATCTCTGTTAATGGCATTGCGCTTCATCTACTCGATACCGCAGGCATTCGCGAATCCGACGACATGATTGAACAACTTGGCGTTCAAAGAAGCGAAAAGTCTATTCAGGATGCAGACCTTGTTATCCTTGTTGCAGACGGTAGAACTGGTTTAGGCGAAGAAGAACACGCCTTACTTAAACTCGCAGAAGGAAAGAAGACCTTGGTTGTCTTCAACAAAGCAGACCTTGTTAGCGAGAAAAAAGAGAAAACGATATACGTTTCCGCTTTAAACAAAGATATCTCTGCTCTAAAAGATGCGATCTTCGCTGCGCTAGGTCTCGATGAGAAAGCCTTCGTCACTCCAAGCTTCTCCAACGCGAGAGAACTTGGACTACTAAGACAAATCGATGGCTATCTCAAACAAGAACAAGACGATGCTGAGATGGGCTTAACCGCGGATTTGCTTTCCGTGAACCTGCAAGCCGCCTATAACTGCTGTCGCGAATTGATGGGAGAAGAACCGACCCAAGACCTCACCGATGAGATCTTCTCTAGGTTCTGCGTCGGAAAATGATCGAATACATTGATTCCCATTGCCATCCTAACGATGAATCCTTGCTCGTCCGCTTCGATGAGGTGGTTGGGAACGCCTTCGCCGCAGATGTGAGGACGATGCTTTTCATCGGCTGGGATTTAGAATCTTCCAAAAAGGCGGTTCAGCTCGCCGAGAAATATGATGGCTGCTATGCGGCCGTCGGCTTTCACCCAGAGAACTTAGAAGGCGTCTCTGATGATGCCTTATTAGAGATAAAAGACCTCTGCAAAAACCCGAAGGTTGTGGCCATTGGCGAGATTGGCTTGGACTACCACTGGTTCAAAGATCCCAAAGACCACGAAAACCAAAAGAAATGGTTTGTTAAGCAGATCGAACTCGCCAATGAACTAAATCTTCCGGTCAGCATTCATGCGCGAGATGCCTCTGGTGATACGCTCGCATTGCTAAAAAAGCATCCAGTAAACGCCAAAGGCGTGCTTCACTGCTACTCCGGATCGGTTGAGACGATGAGAGAGCTGCTGAAGCTTGGGTACTATTTTGGATTTGACGGGCCAATAACCTTTAAAAACGCCAAAGAGCCAAAAGCCTGCGTAGCGGAGATCCCTTTGGATAGGCTTCTATCCGAGACCGATTCTCCTTATATGGCCCCAACCCCGCTTCGTGGAACCGTAAATGAGCCGAAAAACATCCCGCTCATCGTGAGTGCCATGGCGGAAATAAAAGGTATCCCCATAGGGGATATCGCTGAAGCAATCAGGAGGAACTTCGCGGAACTGTTCCGCGTGAAACAATGACTAAACCACGCTATCCGGCCATAATAGTGGTCGAAGGGACCTCAGATGAGGCTTTAATTACCTCTTTTCTAGATGCTGATATCGTCACAACCAATGGCTCAGAGGTTTCACGTGAAACTATTGAATATCTTAAGGAAGCCAAGAAGACCCGTGATATCGTTGTTTTGACCGATCCCGACTCCCCTGGAAAAAGAATTAGAGACATCCTTAATCAGAATATCCCGGGATTGCTCCACGCGTTTGTCCTAAAAGAACACGCGGTAAAACATCACAAAGTCGGCGTAGCCGAATCTAGCAAAGCGGATATCCTTGAAGCGCTTAGCCATGTCATTCCCTCCGCGGATTTCGTGCGTGGGCAGCTCACCATGGCTGATTTGTATGAAGTTGGCGTCGTTGGGCAACCCGACTCCGTGAATCGCCGCCATCAGCTTGAAGTAAAGCTTCACCTTGGTCACTGCAATGCAAAGACCTTATTGAAAAGAGCCAACGCCCTCGGCTTAACAAAAGAAAGAATAAAGGAGGCCCTCAATGACGAAAGATAAATTCTTTGAAGGCGTCGCTACCTACAAAACCCTTGCCAAGAAAGAAGTCGGTCAGAATTTCTTGATCGATGCAGATGCCGCCGAACGCATCGTCTCTCTTTTGGAGGAAAAGGAGAATGACCATGTGCTTGAAATTGGCTGCGGCGCAGGCTCTTTGACCTACTTCCTCTCCCTAGGGCCCGCGGAGGCGGTGGCCATCGATATCGATGAGGCCATGCTTGCAAAGACCGGCGCGGATTTCGAGGGCAACCCCTATGTGCAAATCAAGCAAGGCAACGCGATGAAGTTCGATTATTCAGGCTTCGATAAAATCGTCGGCAACCTTCCTTATTACATTACTTCCGGCATCATCGAACAGGTGCTCCTAGGCGCGGTTAAGTGTCAGAAAGCCGTCTTTATGGTCCAAAAAGAAGCGGCTACCAGAATCTTGGCTAAACCGAATACCAAAGACTACAGCCCGCTATCCGTTTATATCTCCATCGTTTCTTCTTCGAAAAAGGAATTCAACGTTGGCCGCAGCAGCTTCACCCCTGCTCCCCATGTCGATTCCACGGTCATCTCCTTGACCTTCAACGAAAGACATAATGAAGCTGCCGCGAAGATGTATCGCCTAGCTTGCTCCTTGTTCTTACAAAGAAGAAAGACCATTTACAACAACCTGAAGAACTATCTCCATGATGGCGACAAGGCGAAACAAATCTTAGATGCCAACGGCATTTCTTATAACGCTAGGCCAGAAGAGCTCACGCCTGAGCAATATTGGGCTCTCAGTAACGATAGAAACCTAGTAGAATAACTACCGCATGAACTGCAAATCACACGCAAAAATTAACTTGTCCCTTAAGGTTCTTGGAACCCGTGAAGATGGATATCATGAACTAGAAATGGTGAATCTCCCGCTCGAACTACACGACGTCATCGAGATTTCTACCCTTCCTTATTACAATGAAACCTTCATTACCTGCGACGATCTTCGCCTTTCTGGCCTCAAGACCAACCTCTGCAAAAGAGCGGTCGATGAGATGAGAGAGGTCTATCACTTCCCGCAGAATTTCATGATCCACATCCATAAGGAAATCCCCTTTGCCGCTGGACTTGGAGGAGGCTCGAGCAATGCCGCGGCCGTTATGCTGGCCTTGAACAAGATGCTGAAGTTGGGCGCTACCAACGAAGAGCTTGCCAAGATCGGCGTGAAAATCGGAGCCGACGTTCCCTTCTTCTTCGCCAACAAGCCTGCAAAGGTATACGGCATCGGCGAGAAGATGGAACTTATCCCGGTGAAGAAATCCTACTATTGCTTGATCATCAAGCCACAGGAAGGCCTATCCACCAAAGACGTGTATGACGTTTGCGATAAATTCCAGCGCTACAACATCGATACCGAGAAGGTTATCAAAGGCTTGGCTGAGGATGATCAGCTTGCCATCGCCAAAGGCATGGGCAATGATTTGCTCGCACCGGCGGAATCCCTTCTTCCTGTCGTCGGAGAACTATTCGCCTCCTTGCAGCATGACGGATTCGCGATGTCTGGCATGTCCGGATCGGGGAGCGCGCTATTCGCTCTTACCGAAGATGCGCATAAGGCTAAGGAAGCCTTCAAAAAGTACAGCAAGCGCAACCTTATTTGCGTCCTTACCAAGACCCTTAACTAAAGAAAAGAGAATTGCGGCGTGGCCAACACGCCGTTTCTTTTACCTTGCTTGGTGCAACCGCCTATAATCCGCCTATGAAAACTAGAAGCAAAAACGTAATTATTGGCTCCCTTATCACGAATGCCGCGCTGGTCCTCGTGGGCTTATTTGGAATGTCGGTTGTCCTCTTCCGCCATCTTCCAGGAAACGATGCCTTCCCCTGGTATTATTCCCTAACCTATTACACGAACCTATCCAACATGATCCTCATCGTTGGCGCGGCCCTTTGCTTAAAAAACGACATCCTTGAGTTAGCCCTGAAGAAAACGAAGCCCGTCTTCTTCTATGTTAAGTTCTCTGGTGTGATTACTACTCTTGTGACCATGACTACGGTCTGGATCGCCGTCATCTTCACCCTTAATCCGACGTTTGGCGTGGCGCTTAATGGCAGCATGTGGCTACTATTCCACACGATTTGCCCGCTTTCTGGCGTCTTGTCCTTTCTCTTCCTCGACGCGAAAGAGAATATAAGGAAGATTCAGATTCTTGCCCCGGCTGGACTAACAATCGCATACACAGTCATGATGGAGATCCTTTATGCAACCGGTGGTAGAATCCCCTATGTCAGTGATTTCGGCGATGAGCCGATGCAGGTTAATGCTTGGACCTTCGTTATTCTTGGACTTATCGAAAGCGGCCTTGCCACAGGACTTGGATTCCTTGTCCGCTTCCTAAACAACAAGAAAGCAAAGTAAGAAAAGCGATGTAAGAAAAGCACCTCTTCTTTCGAAGGGGTGCCTTTTATGGTTGTTCAGTGAATCGGGAAGAAGACTTACTTGGTCTTGTTGACGATCGCAGCCTGAGCCGCAGCGAGGCGGGCTAGCGGGACGCGGAACGGAGAGCAAGAGACATAGTCTAGGCCGACTTTGTCGTAGAACATGATGGAAGCCGGGTCACCACCAGTTTCACCGCAAACACCGATGAGGAGTTCCGGTTTGGTGGCGCGGCCACGCTCGACAGCGATCTTGACGAGTTCGCCGACGCCTTCGACGTCGATGGTCTGGAACGGGTCGAATTCGTAGATCTTGTTGTCGTAGTAGAACGGCAAGAACTGTCCGGCATCATCACGGGAGAAGCCCATGGTGAGCTGGGTGAGGTCGTTGGTTCCGAAGGAGAAGAACTCAGCTTCTTTGGCAAGGTTGCCAGCCTGGAGAGCGCCTCTCGGGATTTCGATCATGGTACCGACGTGGTAGACAAGCTTGGAATCGTGCTTAGCCATTTCAGCTTCGACAGCCTTAACGACGACGTTCTTAGCAAACTTGAGTTCCTTGAGCTCGCCGGTGAGCGGGATCATGATTTCCGGCTCGACGGCTTTGCCAAGTTCGGCGGAAGCTTTGTAGGCAGCCTGGATGATAGCGGTCGCGAGGACAGCGTAGATTTCCGGATAAGCAACGCAGAGGCGGACGCCACGGAAGCCCATCATCGGGTTGGCCTGCTGGAGCTGGTTGATTCTGTCCTTGACCTTCTGCTCGGAGATGCCGAGCTTTTCAGCGATATCAGCGATGTTCTTGGTATCGTTGATGGTCGGGAGGAATTCGTGTAGAGGGGGGTCAAGGAGACGGATGTTAACCATGTTGTCCGGGCAGCTCTTATACATCTTATAGAAGTCATCCATCAAGAACGGACGAATTCTCTCAAGAGCAGCTTCGCGCTGTTCAGTGGTATCAGAGAGGATCATGGAACGCATATTGAGAATACGATCTTCAGCGAAGAACATACGCTCAGTACGGCATAGGCCGATGCCTTCAGCGCCGAAACGAGCGGCGTTAGCGGCATCTTCCGGAGTGTTGCAGTTGGCACGGATTTTGAGGCGACGATACTTGTCGGCCCAAGCCATCATGCGGCCGAAGTCACCACCGAGATCGGCGGGGACCATCTTGATTTCGCCATCGAAGACTTCGCCAGTGGAACCATCGACGGAGATAACGTCACCTTCGTGGTAGACCTTATCGCCAACGGTCATGGTCTTGGCTTCTTCGTTGATGATGGCAGCGGTGCAGCCAGCGACGCAGCACTTACCCATGGAACGGGCGACGACGGCGGCGTGGGAAGTCATACCGCCACGAGCGGTGACGATAGCTTCGGAGTTGACCATACCGATGATGTCTTCCGGAGAGGTTTCAGCGCGGCAGAGAACGACGTTGACGCCATTGTCATGCTGCTGTTTGCACTCTTCAGCGGTGAAGACGATATGGCCAGTGCCAGCACCCGGGGAGGCCGGGAGACCCCTAAGGAATGGGGTGTGCTTCTTCTCTTCAGCCTTGTCGAAGGTCGGGTGGAGAAGATCATTGAGCTGCTTCGGCTCGACGCGGCAGACGGCTTCTTCTTCGGTGATGAGTCCTTCGTCAACGAGGTCGCAAGCGATCTTTAAAGCAGAGCGAGCGGTGCGCTTTCCGTTACGAGTCTGGAGGAAGTAGAGGGTACCTTTTTCGACGGTGTACTCCATATCCTGCATATCGCGGAAATACTTTTCCATCTTAACGATGGTTTCGGTGAACTGCTTGTAAACCTCAGGCATACGCTTCTGGAGTTCATCGATGTGGAGCGGGGTGCGAACACCAGCGACGACGTCTTCGCCCTGGGCGTTCGGAAGGAATTCGGCGTAGATGTGCTTCTCGCCGGTGGACGGGTCGCGGGAGAACGCGACGCCGGTGCCAGAATCTTCGCCCATGTTGCCGAAGACCATGGTCTGAACGTTGACGGCGGTACCCCATTCATACGGGATGCCATTCATCTGACGGTAGACGTTGGCGCGCGGGTTGTCCCAGCTGCGGAAGACAGCGGAGACGGCTTCGCGGAGCTGCTCATACGGATCGGTCGGGAATTCTTCGCCGAAGACGGACTTGTAGTATTCCTTGTAGGCCTTGACGAGCTCTTTGAGCTGTGGGACGGTGACTTCGGTATCGAGCTTGTAGCCATTTTCTTCCTTGATCTTGTCAAGCATAGCGTCCATAGCGGTACGCGGATGGCCTTTGGCGATGTTGGTGAACATCAAGATAAAGCGACGATAGGAATCCCAAGCGAATCTCTCGTTGCCAGTGGCAGCGACGAGTTCTTCAACGGTCTTGTCGTTGGAACCAAGGTTAAGGATGGTATCCATCATACCCGGCATGGACTGACGGGCACCGGAACGGACAGAGACGAGAAGGGGCATTCCCTTGCCGCCGCCGAAGGACTTTCCGGAGTTCTTTTCGATTTCGTGGACGTGGGCCACGATGTCCTCCCAAACATCATCCGGAATCCTCTTACCGGATTTGTAATAGAGGGTGCAAGCTTCGGTGGTGACAGTGAAACCCTGCGGAATATTGATTCCAGCAGCGGTCATCTCAGCAAGTCCGAAGCCTTTTCCACCAAGGATCTCTTTTCCGACTTTAGCCTGATGAGCTTCCTTGAAGGAATAAACGTACTTCTTATTTGCCATTTTTTCCTCCTAATGACAATGAGGGCTATTAACCCAACGAGAGAAGTTTACCACAAGCTTCCTTATTCATAGAATAAGATAATTGCTTGCAGCAACAGGTATACAAGAGATGCTGTTTTTCAAAGATTGCTACTATTTTTTTCAAATACTGGATTAGAATGGTTTTGACATGGAAAACCTCATACTTACCGTCGATTTCGGAACGCAGTCGGTTCGCGTTTCTTTTTTCAATAGAAAAGGCCAATGCGTGGCTTTCGAGAAAGAGAGTTATAAGCCTCCCTATTACTCGCCAAAGCCTGGCTATGCAGAGCAAAATCCATCGTATTACTTCGATGAGTTTTGCCTTGCGAGCCAACGATTGTTTGCCGCTCATCCAGAGAAGAAAGAACAAATACGTGGTGTCGTGATGTCCTGCTTTAGGGATACCGCTGTTCTATTGGATAAGAATAAGGAGGTAATCCGCCCGACGATCCTTTGGCTGGACCAGAGATACGCCAAATGCGAAGAGCCGCTTCCGCTTATCTCCCGCGCAGCCTTCTCCCTTGTCGGCATGAGCGAAGTCATCAACATGAACCGCCGCAGGACGGCTGCGAACTGGATAAAAGAAAACGAGCCCGAGAATTGGGCAAAGGTGGATAAGTATGTCGGCATCTCCACCTATTTTGTCTATCGGCTTACGGGAGAGCTGAAGGATTGCGCTTCCGACTTTACGGGGCATTACCCAATCGATTTCAAGAAAAGGGCATGGTATGGCAATCCCGAAAAGAATATAAAGGGCAGCATTTTCTCCATTAAGAAAGAGATGCTTTGCGACCTTGTGGAAAGCGGCCAAGAACTAGGGAGAATTTCCGAAGAGGCTTCTAAGCTCACTGGTATTCCCGCGGGGATTCCGATGTTTGCCGCGGGTAGCGATAAAGCCTGCGAGACCTTGGGCACCGGCGTAATTAGCGAGGACATGCTATCGATATCTCTTGGAACCGCGTGCACGATTGAGACCACTTCCAAACGTTATGTCGAGCCGGTGAAGTTCCTTCCGGCTTATCCTTTCGCGATACCCGGTTACTACAACACGGACCTTCAGATTTACCGCGGCTATTGGATGATCAACTGGTTCTTAAAAGAATTCGGTGGCCAGGATGTGGAAGACATGGTCTCAGAGGAGGCCGCGGACCCAACGCCTTTCAATGAGAAACTGCATACGATTCCTGCCGGCAGCGATGGCGTGATACTTCAGCCCTTCTGGGGCTCTCAGCTAGATAAGCCCGCCGTTAAGGGATCCATTATCGGCTTCTCTGATGTCACGACGAAAGAACACGTCTACCGTGCCATCATCGAGGGCATCGATTACGAACTAAGGATGGCGAAGGAGCATTTCGAAAAGCAGTTCCATCATCCCTTCAAAGAGATTCGCGTTGCTGGCGGTGGAGCCAAGAGCAAAGAGATTTGTCAAATTGCTGCGGATATCTTCAACCTGCCCGTTACGAAAATCCAAACCACGGAGACTTCATCTCTTGGGGCGGCAATGGCGGGATTCCTCGCCATCAAGGAATACGATTCGGTAGAGGAGGCTGTGGAGAATATGGTTACCCCAACAGAGACGTTCTATCCGAACCCAGATAATGTGAAGGTCTATGACATGCTGTTTAATAACGTCTACAAGAAGCTATATAAACAACTGAAGCCGAGTTACGTTTACCTCTACAATTTCACAGCAAGATAAAAGGGCCGGGACAACATCCCGACCCTTTAAAAATGACTACCGTTTCTCTTTATTCTCTAACGGCACCGCGGAGCAACATGCCGAAGATGATGTCGGCGGAAACGAGCTTTGCTTTGGCACCGTGCTCAAGTCTTCTGGCAAAGGCTGCTTCAAGCAAATCAATGATGGCGAGAGAGATCTCGGCGGGGTCCCCAGCGATGACTTCGCCGGTCTCCTGACCTTGATGGATGAGGGTCTCGAAAACGCCGCGGAGGTTATTCTCCTCAGCAAAGGCCACGAATTCTTTCGGCAGAGATTCCTCGTCGATTAGGAAGCAGGCGATCTTAGCGACATAAACGTCGGAGATGGAAGCCCCGTCAATCTTGTTGAGATAGTCGCGGAGGACGGCAAGTCCTTTGACACCACGAGCCTTTAGCGCTGCTTTTAGCGGGGGCAAGGCGCCGCTATGCATGATGTTTTCGGAAAGTAGGGCGCGGAATACATCCGGCTTAGCTGGGAAGTAATGATAGAAAAGACCATGTGAGCATTTGCTTGCCTTGGTGATGGAATCGATGGTGACGTCGTCATAGCCTTCAGCGGCAAAGACTTTTAGCGCGGTGGCTAGGAGTTTGCCTCTTCTTTTGTCCTTGATGACTTGGTTCTGTTCTTGGGTGCGTGGCATACGGCCCCCTTTCTTAAGAGACGTTTGCAGGTTCTTTATTTAGCAAATATAAAACAGCAACAAAAATTAGCAAGATAGTTTCCTAGACATTTTTCATAGATGATAATCAAAGCGTTAGCAAATAGCAGATAAGCGACATATCATCGGACGTTTTTGTAATTTTTAGTTTAAGAATTGACGTTAATCGCGGCAATATTATTGAGAAATGTTTCACAAATTTTCAAACCTTCACGCGCAAATGCACGCATATGCGATATAAAGATTTAGTTTTTGTGGTAACATTCACCCGCAATGAAGACCTTAATTCTCTACGAGTCCAAAAGGGGCTCCACGCAGCAATATGCTGAGGATATCGGCAAGCTTGTCCTAGCGGACGTAATGCCGCTAAAAAAATACAAATGGAAGAACCTAGACGAATACGACATCATCGTGTTCGGCGGCTGGGTTAAGGGAAACGCCATCCAGGGCGTGGATGATTTCCTCTCCCATTACGATGAAATCAAGGAGAAAGCCGTCATCATTTTTGCTAACGGCTTGTCTTATCCGACCACGGAAGGACGCGATGGCTTGATCAGTGGCAACATCCTTGACCTCTATCACATCCGTTTCTATCAGCTCCAGGGAAAATTTGATTTTGCGAAGCTTGGAATGATCGAGAAGATACTTGTTAAGTCGTCGGTCAACAGAATGCAAAACGATGACAACTTCACCGAAGAACATAAAGCGCAGATGCTTTCCCTGCTCACGACCAAAATCGATGGTTATGACCAGAATGGCGTAAACAAGATCGTCGCCGTCATCAACAGAATTATCTCTGGGGAGGCCGCGAAATGAAACTCATCGTCGGACTGGGAAATCCTGGAAAAGAATATGTCGGAACCCGTCATAACATGGGTTACGAAGCTGTGGAGAAATTCGCGGAGATGGCTGGCGGAGACTTCAATAGAAGCAACTTCAAAGGCATCTACGGCATCATCAAGAATCCAGAGCTAGGCGATACCGTCATCGTCGGCAAACCAGAGACCTATATGAACCTCTCTGGCGAATTCGTTAGGCCCTTAATGGAATACTTCAAGATTCCGGTTGAGGATCTCGTCGTCGTCTATGACGATATGGCCATCGAAGAGGGGAAGATTCGTCTTCGTCCCTCCGGGTCCAGCGGCTCCCATAAAGGCATTCAGAACATCATCGATAATCTGAAGACCACGAACATCAAGCGTATCCGCATCGGCATCGGCGAGCCCGCCCACACCGGTGTTGATTGGGTCCTTACCAGGCCGACCGGCGCTTCTAAAGAAGCCGTCGAAGAGGCTCAGAAGAATGCTGCCAAGGCCATCCGCGATTACCTCACCCATGATTGGTCTTTCGCAATGAACCACTACAACAAATAACAAATGGCAAACAAGCTATTAGACGAAATCTACAAGTTGCCGGCAATACCCCTTCTCTCCAGCAGAAAGGGGCATTTTGTCGTGGAGGAAACCCTTGGAGCGGGTCTTCTTTTCGCATCTTTATATACGAAGGAGCCTGCGGATTACGCCCTTGTTGCCTCTAACCAATATGCGGCGCAGAGACTCTATGAATTCCTGCTGAATTTCCTATCGGAGTCCCAGGTTGTTTTCTTCCCTTCCGATGAACTTCTCCGCGCCGAATCTCTGGCATCCTCCCGCGAATTGCTTTCCCAACGCCTTTACGCGATGGGGCAATTGCTGACGCCAGGGCCGAAGATCCTTGTCACACATCCTAGCGCCGTTTTGCGTTACCTTCCCTCCAAAGAAGATTTCGCCAAAGCGACTTTAAACATCAAAGTCGGTGACACGCATGACCTAAAGCAGTTAAAAGCCCAGCTTGTCGATATGGGCTATGAGGCTGTGAATAAAGTTGAGCACTCCCTGCAGTTTGCAAGCCGCGGCGACATCCTCGATATCTATAGCGTCTCCTACCTTAACCCGATTCGCATCGAGTTCTTTGGCGACGATGTCGAATCCATCCGTACCTTCGATATCTCCAATCAGTCGTCTAAGGAGACCATCAACGAATGCGTCATCCTCCCCGCGAGCGATATTTTCCTCAATGATGATCAGCTCTCTGATTTCATGTTGCGCGCAAAGAAACGAATCGACGAGGATAAAAAAGAGCTTACCCCTGAGTTGGCTAAAGCTCTAGAAAGCAATACGGGCGGAGACTTTGAAGACTTCGCTAACCATAACTACAAGCCAAGTCTCTATAAGTATTTTGGCTATGCGCTAAATCAGGCTAATTCCATCATCTCCTACTTCAATCCCGAGATCGTCTACATCACCAACAAAGACCAATTCGATGAGTCTAGCGCCATGCTTAATGATGAGGCCCATACTTATTTGGGCGAGCTCTTCTATCAAGGCATGGTCATGTCGCATCTTGAGGAATACATGTCCCCGGATGCCGCCCTTGGGCCAAAAAGCCATATTGTCACAAGCTCCCCTTTCTCCACAACGCCGAAGGATGTTTTCTTCGCGGTTCATCGCATCTCTTTAACTGGTAGAAACATCGCTTCGATCGTGCCGACGATTCAGTCGTATATGTCCACGAATGACAAAGTCATTCTTGCTTTGCCTGAACCTCATCAGAAGAAAACGATCATCAACTTCCTTAACGATGCCGGCATCCCATTCGATGAGATTGATAACTTCGAATTCCCCTCCGCCAAGGTCGGTATCTGCGAAGCATCTCTCTCCGAAGGCTTTGAGATTCCTGCTTTAAGGACTGCGTTCCTGTCCTCCAACGAACTATTTGGCCAGAGAGTGGCCAATTCTAGATTCACGAGCCGATTCAAAGATGCGACGATCCTCAGAACCTATGAAGACCTAAAGCCTGGCGACTATGTCGTCCATGAATATAACGGAATCGGCCAATTCATCGATATCAAAACCATCGAAGTCGATGGCGTCCACCGCGATTTCCTTCACATCGCCTATGCGGGCAATGAGTTTTTGTATGTTCCGCTAGAGCAATTCCGCCTCGTAAGAAAATACGCTGGACGCGAAGGCGCCGCCCCTAAACTCTCCCATCTCTCCTCTGGGGAATGGAGCAAAAAGAAAGAAAAGATCAAAGCCAGGGTCAACGATTTGGCCGACCGCCTCATCGCCCTTTATGGCGAACGTGCGAAGACCGATGGCTTTGCTTTCCCGCCCGATGATGATTTGCAGCGCCAATTCGAAGATGAGTTTCCCTTCCCGTTAACCGCCGACCAGCAGAGGGCCGTGGATGAAATCAAAGCCGATATGGAGAAGCCCGCGATCATGGACCGCCTTGTCTGCGGCGACGTGGGATTCGGCAAAACCGAAGTTGCCTTCCGCGCCATCTTCAAAGCTATCGATGCCGGAAAGCAGGTCGCAATGCTTGCCCCGACCACCTTGCTTGCAAGACAGCATTTTGAAGTCGCTCAGCAACGTTTCGCATCCTTTGGAATCAAGATGGCCTTGTTCTCTAGGCTCATCCCGGAATCCGAACAGAAAAAGAATATGGATCTACTTGCTGCCGGTAAGCTCGATTTCGTCGTTGGAACCCATCGATTGCTATCGAAGGATTTCAAATTCAAAGACCTTGGTCTCCTCGTCGTCGATGAGGAACAGCGTTTTGGCGTTGAGCAGAAAGAACGCATCAAGGAAATGAAAAAGAACGTGGACGTGCTAACGCTTTCGGCCACTCCGATTCCGAGAACCTTGCAGATGTCCCTCGTTGGCATCCGCCCGCTTTCTGAGATCAACACCGCTCCTTCCGCAAGAATGCCGATTCAGACTTACGTCACTCCTTTTAAGAACGAAGTCGTCGATGAGCTAATTGGCCGAGAGCTCGCTAGAAGCGGCCAGGTCTTCTACCTTCATAACAAAGTCGCCTCCATCTATGCGACTGCCTCTAAGCTTGCTGCCAGAATCCCGTCTGCTAAAGTCGGCGTCGTTCATGGCCAGATGGAGAAAGAGCAGATCGAGGAGGTTATGGAGAGGTTCTATAACGCCGAGATAAATGTTTTGATCTGCACCTCCATTGTGGAAAACGGCATCGATGTCCCTAACGCGAACATGATCATCGTGGAAGATGCCGATACCTTCGGTTTGTCTCAGCTTTATCAGATCAAGGGCCGTGTCGGCAGAGGGAACCGCATTGCTTATGCCTACCTTATGTACAAGCAGCATAAGAACATGAACGAGGACGCGAAGAAACGTCTTCAGGCCATTCAGGAATTCACCGAACTCGGCAGCGGATACAAGATTGCTCAGCGCGATTTGATGATTCGCGGCGCTGGCGATATCCTTGGCCCGGAACAGGCGGGCTTTATCGATTCCGTCGGCTTAGACCTATACCTGAAACTTCTCAACGAGGCTGTGGAAAGTAGGCAAGGCGTGGCATTGCCGCCTCCCCCCACCCCGAGGAAGATGCTCAATATCGATGCCTACATCCCGAAAGATTACGCATCCGAATCCGACAAGATCTCCCTTTATCAGGAACTTGAAGACATCACCAACGAGAAGGCGTTGCTTTCCTATCAACGCAAGGTCCGCGACATCTATGGCAGGATGCCGGAAGAGGTTGAAAAGCTCATCGCCAAGAAGAGGGTGGATATCCTTTCTGACTATGAGGAATTCGCCTCCATGGATGAGTTCGATGACCGCATTGACGTATACCTGTCTCCCTCCTTTTCTAGAATCGATGGCATTGGCAATGAGCTTTTCAATGGCGTCGTCCCCTATTTGAAATGGCTAAAGGTTTCCTTTGTGGAAAAGAAACTGAGACTCAGCGTCTACAAATCTTCGGAAGACTGGCTCTCCATCTTGGAGAAAATCATGAAGGCCGTCCACAAAACCTACACCGCGCATGCGAAAAAGCAGGCGTAATCGAATAATTCGCGAATTGCTAATCTTTTTCTTATACCCCCTCATTCCCTATAAGGGGAATGTGGTAAAATCTTTTTCGTGCGAACCGATAAATTCCTAAAAGTTAGTCGTCTTATCAAAAGACGAGAAGTCGCTAAAGAACTCTGCGAAAACGGCAATGTTTCCATCAATGGACGCGCTGCGAAAGCGAGCTCCGAAATCAATGCCGGCGATACGGTGGTCCTACGTTTGGGCCGCCATACCCTGACGGTGGCAATCCATGAGGTTCGTCCATTCGCCAACAAGGAACAGGCGAATTCCCTCTATGAAATCATCTCGGATGAGGTTTCCGAGAAAGGAGAGTAACATGCTAGATTACAAATTCGATTCCAAAGCTAATTACATTGTCTCTGGCACTTACGGCAGCGATTCCATGGCTCTGCTGGACATGATGCAGAAAGAAGGCGTCAAGCCGATCGTCTGCTGCGTCAATTACCATAAGTTCGAAAGGTCAAATTCCGACTATAACGCCCTCGAGGCCTACGCCAAGGAAAAAGGCTTGATCTTCGAAGGGCTTGATACCGATGCCCTCCCCGCTGAGGCTCAGCTTCAGGAAGGCGCGGACTTCTCCGCTTGGGCAAGAAAGACCCGTTACGATTTCTTCTCCAAGATCTATAAGAAATACGATGCCGCCGGCCTAGTCCTTGCCCATCAGCAGGACGACCTCATCGAAACCTATCTGCTCCAGAAGTCCGGCAACGCTCACGTTGCCCATTACGGACTATCCGTGACCACCACCGTCAACGATATGGTCGTTATCCGTCCATTGCTTCACTTCTCCAAGCAGGATCTTCTCGAATACGATGAGGAGAACCATATTGGCTACTCCGCTAGCTCCGATGAGTTCCAAACCGCCTATACCCGTTCCCCGATCCGCCGCGAAATCGCCAAGATGAGCGAAATCGACCGTGAGAGAATACTCGATGAGATGAAGGCCGCCAACGATGACACCATCGCCATGGTCCGCTCCCTTGAAAAGGATATCAGCGCAGGCGAAGAACTCGATATCCGCGCCATCATTGCCCTTCCGGCCGATGCCTTCGTTACCACGCTAATGAAGTTCGTCAGCCAGGCTGATGTTCCGGTTCATCTAACCGCTAAGAAGATTGGTGAGATCCGCAAGCTCTGCCTTGCTCCTCAGCCGAACCTCTCGATGAAGCTTGCCGAAGGCGTCTACATCATTAAGGAATATGACGTTCTCACCATTGGCAAGAACTTCGACCGTCTCCCCTATACTTATACCCTCGAGGCTCCGGGAGTTCTCAACACCCCGGACTTCGATCTCGACTTCTCGATGGGTGCCGAAGACCGCAACATCAAGCCCGAGGATTATCCGCTAACCATTCGCACCGCTCTTCCTTCTGACACCTTCGTCGTGCACGGATTCCTCTATCCGGTCCGCATCCTCTTCTCTGAGTGGAAGATGCCGGTCCGCCTCCGCTATGTCTGGCCGGTGTTCGCGAACAAAGATGGCAAGATCATCTACGTTCCGCGCTACCGCACTAACTTCTCTGAATACCATACCTCCGTCCTTAACATGCACCTTAAGGCCGAGGATCAGGAAAAATAGTGGAATGCGTTTCCATTGACTATCTTTGAACAATTAGTACATTTCTTTCTACAAACCGTTTCTTTATAAAGAACTTCACCCAAAAGGAGGAACATACATGAACGATGGAAAACCCCCGAGAAAGAGCATATTCGGCTTCATTCTCCCCTACATCCTCACCGCGGTAGCCATCGGTCTATTCGTCTGGCTCATCGTCAGCCGCTTCGTCGGCGGTACCGAGACTTGGACGGAATCCCAGATTGATGCCTATCTAGGCTATACCACTGGGCAGACCGCTTCCGGAGAGACCGAATACCAATACTTGGATTATTCCGCTCTTGCTGAAAAGAACGACGGCCGCCGTGTCATCGCTATCGAAGTCAGCCAGGGCTACAAGGCCGTCACCATCAACGGCACCGCTCTAAATAAGCTAAACAAGACCGTTAACTTCACCGTCAAGGTTGAAGAAAACCACTGGACCACCGCCGATGGCAACGGCTTCGTGACCACCGCCCTTGATGATTCTGGAAAAGCAGTCCCCGTTACCCACGCCGACTACTATTCCATCTTTAAGTTCCGCATCGACCAGGCCAAGACTGCCGTCGGCGAGCAGTACAACTGCTACATCAAGGTCAATGATGCCTTCGAAACCACCTGGTGGGATACCTGGGGCCCGACCGTCATCACGGTTGCCACCACCTTATTGCTCGCTGGCTTCCTCTTCTCCAGACTCAGCGCTGGAGTCGGCGGAGGAAATCAAGGCATCCTCAACTTCAACAAGTCTCCTGCGCGCCGCGCAGACAATACCAAAGTTCGCTTCTCCGACGTCGCTGGATGCGATGAAGAGAAGGCAGAGATGGTTGAGCTTGTCGAATACCTAAAAGATCCGAAGAAATACTCCAAATATGGCGCAAGGCTACCCAAAGGCGTCCTCCTTATCGGCCCTCCGGGAACCGGTAAGACCTTGCTTGCCAAGGCCGTTGCTGGCGAAGCGGGCGTCCCCTTCTACAGCATCTCCGGTTCTGACTTTGTGGAAATGTACGTTGGCGTCGGCGCAGGCCGTGTCCGCGATATGTTCCGCCAAGCCAAAGAGACCGCTCCTTGCTTGATCTTCATTGATGAAATCGATGCCGTTGGCCGTCAGCGTGGCGCTGGCTTAGGCGGCGGCAACGACGAACGCGAGCAGACCCTTAACCAGCTGCTCGTTGAAATGGACGGCTTCGAAGCCAATTCTGGCATCTTGGTCATCGCCGCCACCAACCGTGACGACGTCCTTGACCCAGCGCTTCGCCGTGCTGGCCGTTTCGATAGAACCATCACCGTTTCCAACCCGGATAAGAAGGGTCGTGAAGCGATTCTCAAGGTTCATGCCCGTAATAAGAAGATTGACCCCAGCGTCGACTTCGCTGCGCTTGCTAAGCGCACCGTCGGCTTCTCTGGCGCTGATCTTGAGTCCATCCTTAACGATGCTGCCATCCTTGCTGTTAGAGCCAACAAGGAAGACATCACCATGGCGGAAATCGATGAAGCCATCGATCGCCGCATCTCTGGCCCAGCCAAGAGCTCTCGTTCCATGAGCGAGCACGAACGCCGCCAGGTCGCCTTCCACGAAGCTGGACACGCCGTCATTGGCATCCACCTTCCGTATAGCGACAAAGTCCAAAAGATCACTATCATTCCGCGTGGAAATACCGGTGGTCATGTTCTCATGACTCCGGAAAACGATCGTTTCTTGATGACCAAGAACGAGCTTCTCGCCCGTATCACCGGTTATCTTGGCGGACGCACCTCTGAAGAAATCTTCTTCCAGGATGTCTCCACCGGCGCGAGCAACGACATTGAAGTCGCCACTCAGATCGCCCGTTCCATGGTCACCGAATACGGCATGTCTGATCTCGGCCCGATCCAATACGAAAGAGCCGGCGGCAGCGTCTTCCTAGGACGTGACTATGCTTCTACCCAGAAGAACTTCTCAACGCAGATCGCGTTTGAAATCGATAAGGCCGTTAGGGCCATCGTCGATACCTGCCACGATCAGGCTACCGAGATCTTGACCAAGTACAAACACGAGGTCGAGATGATCGCCAACACCCTTCTCGAGAAGGAAACCATCACCGCCGAAGAGGTTGATTACCTCATTGCCCATGGTGAACTTCCGAAGGATAAGGACGTCTATATGGCCAACCATGACGCTTCTATAGAAGAGGCTGCTGCTCCTGCGGAAAAACCCGCTAAGGAAGAAGCCTCTGCTGAAGTGAGCAAAAAGCCGGCGGAAGAGAAAGAGGAAGAGTGTGCTCCAAAGGAAGAAAGTACTGCGGAGAAAAAAGGAGCCTCCTCTGACCAAAAGGCTGAATAGCAACAAAGGTTAAGAGCATCGCATACGCGGTGCTCTTTTCTTGTGGGAAAAAGCCACGGCGGGAAACTGAGGCTTAGGCTCTAAATGGGGAGAATAGCGAAGGAAGGGGAGGCATTTCTTCTTCGAGTGCTTCCTGTAGCTTTTCCTGCTCCCTCTTCTGGATAAGGGCTAGGTAGGTATCCTTCTTATTGGATTCAGCAAGGCAAGCTTTGATAACCGATTCTCCAACGTTTCTTTCCTTCTCTAACTGTTCGTTGGTGACAGAAGCGAATTCCTTTTTGATTTGGAAATAGAACGGGGACATGGATGCGTATTTCCAGAAAACGGAGACGTAGGGGCAACAAGGATCGTGCCAGGGCTTTGCGGCAAAGGAATAATGGATGATGCATTGATTCCTTTCGGAGATCTGCCAAGTCTTGAGGGTCTGTATATTCCATTGCCTCCCAAGATACTTTACGCGGTCTTTGCAGATGACATTAAGGTAATCCTGATCCTGCGCAACGGAGAACGTGTAGAAATGCACGAGGTCGATGAACTGGCCTAAAATATCTTCCTTGCGCCAGGCCTTGCAGTTGATGGAGAGGATGCCGGCATTGAAGTAACGGTTGCGGGAAACGCCGAGAACGCGTTCAACGTAATCTCCGCATTCTGGGACGAACATAATGCCTTCTTTGACTGCACCGACCAGATTAGAGCCTAGATCGATATCAAACATCTTTGCTAAGTCTGCGACTACGGCCGTATCGGAATCGATGTATAAAGCTTTATCAAAATCTTTGAACTTGCTGGCGATTAGGAAGCGGAAGTAAGTGCTTGGGGAATAATAATCACGAATAGGAAGCCTGTGGATAATAGAGGCGATGTCAGCCTCCACGTTGACGAAAGAAATCTTCGCGTTTGGTTTTTGAAGCGAAAGCAATGAATTCATAGTCTCCTTGGTAATATCGGTGTGGAGAACGAAGAATCGATACTGACGAGACGGGTTAACGTGGGCGAGAGCGGAGATCAAAGCGACTGAAGCGTATTTTGCGAACCTCTCATCGAATCCTAAGAAAACCGGGATGATTTTATTTTTCATGTGTATGCCCTCCTTTTATGCGAATTCGAGCACCACACTTTAACAAGCCCATTTCCCAAAGGCTCCCTACTCGCTTCTTTACCGCTCTAGAGATAGTAGAACAGGCTATCTCTTCAAAATAGAGCATTATTTCTATATGTCTAACAAGGCATAAAAACGACTACCGTTTTCGTATATGTGACCAAAATAAAAGACCTCAAGCCGGCTTTGCTTAAGGTCTAGAATCGCATCATTCAAATGCGAATTGGCTGTTGTAGAGGCTGGCATAGAAGCCATTGTCCTTCATCAAGGAATCGTGGGTTCCCTGCTCAATGATGTTGCCATCCTTCATAACGAGAATGAGGTCTGCGTTCTTGATGGTGGAAAGGCGGTGAGCAATGATAAAGCTTGTTTTGCCTTTGGTCAGGTTATCCATAGCTTCCTGGACGAGCTCCTCGGTACGGGTATCGACGTTGGATGTTGCTTCGTCGAGAATCATGAGCGGTGCTTTTCGAATCATCGCACGGGCAATGGTGATTAGCTGCTTCTGACCGGCGGAGATCGTTCCGGCATCACTTAGATTGCATTCAAGCTTGCCAGGCAACGTCCTGACGAAATGGTAGAGGTTTGCCTCCTTGCATACTTCCTTGACCGCTTCGGTGCCGGGGTCGACGGAGTTATAGACGACGTTTTGGCGGAAGGTTCCATCGAACACCCAAGTGTCCTGAAGAACCATACCGAAGATATCGTGAATTTCCTCTTTCGGCATATCCTTAATGGACACGCCGTCGATGAGGATATCGCCGGAGTTCACTTCATAGAAGCGCATGAGCAGGTTGACCATCGTGGTTTTGCCTGCGCCGGTGGGGCCGACGATCGCGACTTTGGAACCGGCTTTGATTTTAGCGGAGAAGTCGTGGATGATTTCTCTGCTCGGATCATAGGAGAAACAGACGTTGCGGAATTCGACTTCGCCCTTGATAGATTCGGTCCCGCCCTTTGCAAATACACGTGCCTTACCTTCTTCGCTTTCAACTTCCTTTTCACCAAGGAAATCAAAGACGCGCTTTCCGGCGGCTACCGTGGTCTGAAGCTGGTTGATGGCCTGACCGATTTGAGACATCGGCTGCTGGAACAAACGGACATAGACCAAGAATGCACTGATGGTGCCGAAGGTAACGCCTGCAACGCTATTGGCGATAAGGACGCCGCCGACAACCAAGACGGCAATATAGGCGAAGTAGGATAGGAAGTTGAATAGCGGCATGATGAGGCCACCATAGATTTGGGCGGCGAACATCGTTCTGCCAAGGCTCTTGTTCTTTTCTTCGAAGATGGCGTCCTGGGACTTATCTGCATTGAATAGCTTAACGATGAGCTGGCCGGAGTACTTCTCTTCGACAGCGCTATTGACCTTGCCAACCTTCTCCTGGCGGGCGATGAACTGCGGAGAGGCAAACTTGAGGATCAAGACCAGGAAGATTGCCGTCAACGGGATGGAGATCATGGCGGAGAGAGCCATCTGCCAAGAGGTGGCGAACATGCCGATGAGAGAGCCAATCAACATGAATGCAGAGGACAGCAACATGGAGATTGCTTGGTCGAGGGATTGCGCTACGCTATCGACATCGTTGGTGACGCGGGAGAGCGTGTCTCCGATTTGGTGAGCGTCGAAATAGGATAAGGGGAGGCGATTGATCTTTTCGGCAATGGCTTTGCGAAGGGAGTTCGCATACCTTTGGGTAACCCCAGTCAAAACGAAATAGGTGAGGTACGTGAATGTGGCATTCACCAAATAGAGGATGCCGAGGATAGTACCGTAGTAGAGAATGCCATGGGCGGTGCTGCCGTCATCGGCAGTATAGGACCAATCGGTGTGGATTGTTTTCGTGCCGGCGTTATTGGCAATTTCATTCGTAAGCTTGGAGAGGATTTGTGGGGAATAGATCGCGATGACGGTGGTGAAGAGAGTGAAGATGGCAGCGACGATGACGAAGGGGAGGAACCTCTTGGAAGAGGCGACAATTCCCTTCACCGCGGAAGAGACGTCGGCCTTAGTGACTTTTTCATGCTTGTGTTGTGGTCTCATAGTCCTAGCTCCTCCTTGCTTAGCTGAGAAAGGGCGAGCTGGCGATAGGGCTCACAGCTGGCAAGCAGCTCTTTGTGAGTGCCTTGGCCAACGACTTTTCCTTCTTCTATATAGAGAATCTCATCGGCATCCATGATGGTCCCGATGCGTTGGGCGACGATAACTTTGGTGGCTTCAGCCTGGCTTTCCTTTAGGTTCTTGCGGACCTGAAGATCGGTCTTGAAGTCGAGGGCGCTGAAACTGTCATCGAAGACGAAGATCTCCGGCTTGATGGCGACCGCCCTAGCGATGCAAAGCCTCTGCTTCTGGCCGCCGGAGACATTGGTTCCGCCTTGGGCGATCGGGGAATCATAGCCGTTTTCCATCTTTGAGATGAATTCGGAGGCGCATGCGATTTCCGCGGCTTTATCCATTTCCTCTTCGGTTAGGCTTTCATTGCCGAAGGCTATGTTACTGCCGACGGTTCCGGAAAAGAGGATGCCGCGTTGCGGGACGAAGCCGATGCGCTTTCTAAGCTCAGTCTGCTTCATGTCTTTGACGTTGACGCCATCGACAAGGACTTCGCCAAAGGTGGTGTCATATAGGCGGGAAATAAGATTGATAATAGAGGATTTCCCGCATCCGGTAGGACCAATAATGGCTACCGTTTGGCCTTGTTTTGCTTTAAAGGAGATGTTAGCGACGACGGGGGTGTCGGAATCGGGATAGGCGAATGCCACATCGCGGAATTCGATGGTTCCCTTTTCTTTTGGCTCGATGGGTTCCACGGGGTCTTTGATGGAAGGCTCGGTGTTGAGAACTTCGTTGATACGACCGGCGGAGACCATGGCTCTTGGCCAGAGGACAAACATCATAAGGAGCATCATGAATGCCATGATGATCTGAGTGGCGAGCATGGTGAAGGCGGTGACGGTTGGATAATCGATAGTGCCTTCGTTGATGAGGCCGGCACCGATCCAATAGATGGCAAGGGTGATGCCATCCATGACGATCATGATGACCGGATTGAACAATGCGATAAGCCTGCCGGTGAAGATATTGAGGTTGCTGAGATCATCGTTGGCCTTCTTGAATTTGGCTTCCTGATATTTCTCGGCGTTATAGGCGTGGACGACGCGGATGCCGCTTAGAGATTCGCGGGTGATGCCGTTGAGACGGTCGGTGTATTTCTGGGAAACCTTAAATTTCGGAGTGACCGTGAAGAAGATAACCGCCAAGAAGGCGACGAGGACGACGATGGCAACGGCCGTGGCAACGGTTAGCTGCCAGGAAGAGGCCTGAACCTTGCAGATTGCCCAAATTGCGGTGACAGGAGCTGCAAAGATCATTCTCATCATGAGAAGAATTGCCATCTGTGCCTGCTCAATGTCATTGGTGGTTCTGGTGATGAGGCTGGCTGTGGAGAATTTGTTGATCTCAGCCAATGAGAATGTGGAGACTTTACCGTTAACCGCAGAGCGGATATTGGTGGCAAAGGCCGCGGTGATGCCGCTGGCAAGGGCGGCGATCACCAACTGGCAAACCATGGTGCCGGCCGCAAGGCCAAGCATGATGGAGCCATCTTTCCAAACGCTGGAAACATCGGCGTTTGCGATGGCCATAGCCGCGGATGTCGCTTCGGTGGAGAGTCCGCTTGCGGCGATATATGCCTTCACGGTCTCCCAGGATCCGCCGGCAACCAAGAACATCTGATACATCTCCTCAGGCATGGCGGAGGGGTTATTGCGGTAATTGATGTAGACAATATCCGTGACCAGATACTGCATGTAGTCAATCATGGTCATCGTCAGGTAAACCTGAAGGATGGTTAGGCCGATGATCGCAACCAAGATAAACCAATCTCGCTTGCGGAAATGTTTGAAGATTAATTGAAACATCTCTAACAGTTCCTCCTTTTGGTAGCGTCATTGTAGGCTTGGAAGCCTATTTGGCAATCCATAAGACCTAAAAGGGAAAAAATCGGACAAGGCATTCACACTTGTTTCATAGAAACAAATGGCATTGTGGAATAATGAGCAAGTTATGAGTGCTTTTATGGATAAAACGTTTAAACTTTCCGTGCGTTATGAAAATTGGAAATATCGAAATTAAAGGCCATGTCGTCCTTGGCCCAATGGCGGGCTACACGACTCTCGCTTACCGCGAATTCATGAAACCCTTTGGCGTTGGGCTTTCCGTTAGCGAGATGATCTCCGACTGCGGCATCGACTATAACAACCAAAGGACCTTCGAATACCTGGCTACCAGCAAAAGCGATCGACCCGTGGCATTACAAATCTTCGGTTTTTCCGCCGAGAACTCCACCAAGGCAATTCGAATCATTGAGGAGCGTGCCGACTATGACATCCTTGACCTAAATTTCGGTTGCCCTGTCTTTAAGGTCACGAAGACCGGCGCAGGATCAAGTTGGTTGAAAGACCCAGAGAAGCTTTACGAATACACCAAGGCCATTGTGGAAACATCTTCAAAACCGGTTACCGCGAAAATTCGCTTGGGTTGGGATGAGAATTCCATCAATGTCTTTGAGAACGTCGCTGCGCTAGAGAAAGCAGGAGTCGCCGCTATCTGCGTTCACTGCAGAACGAAGGCCCAAGGCTATGCAGGCGTTGCCCGTTATGAAGCTATCGCTGGATTAAGGGAAAAGATGAGCGTTCCTTTGATTGTCTCTGGCGATATCTTCACTCCCGAAGATGCAAAACGTGCTGTGGAAATCACTCACGCGGATGCTGTTATGGTCGCGCGCGGCGGTCTTGGCAACCCTTATCTAGTTACTCAGATCAATCACTACTTGGATACGGGAGAAAGGCTTCCCGATCCGACTCCGGCCCAGCAGATTGAATGGGCGGAGGAATTCATTGATAGACTAATCGCCCTCAAAGGTGAAGTCGTTGCCGTAAAAGAACTCAGAGGGATCCTTCCTCACTTCATTATGGGCTACCCTGGCTTCAAGGCGGTCCGCATTGAAATTGCTAAGGCCACGACCAAAGAGCAATTAGTCCGAATCCTTGAAGGCGTGAAGGCGAGATTATGAAAAAGAATGAACCCATGAATGCGAATCATCAGTTCCCGGCGATCTTCGACGAGAATTCGGAAATCCTCATTCTGGGTTCTTTTCCTAGCGTCGCTTCCAGGAAGATAAACTTCTTCTATGGCCATCCCAGGAATCGTTTTTGGCAGGTGCTTTCTTCGTGCCTTGATGAGGATTTACCTTTAGATAACCAAGGAAGGAAACAACTGTGCCTTAGGCATCATATTGCTTTATATGACAGCATAGAGTCCTGTCTGATCTGCGGGAGCTCGGATTCTTCTATCAAAGATGTCGTGCCCGCTAATCTTTCCTTTATTTATACGTACGCACGCGTGAAAAGAATTATCTTCAACGGGAAGGCGGCGGAGAAATGGTTTTATCAATACCAAAGCGTACCCGAGGGCGTCGAGGCGATTTGCTTGCCCAGCACCTCACCTGCCAATGCGGCTTACTCATTGGAGAAGCTTGTGGCTGAATGGAAGTGCTTTCTTAAATAAAATCAGTAATTTTGTTGACTTAAGGGATGAAACCCCGATAATAGTTCGAGTCCGAACTAAATCGGGTTTTATTCTTTATGGAAGACAATCACGAAAAACGCGAAAAAACGATGCGCTGGAAGCTTGCCATCCTGGAACGAGACGTTCACAACAAGTTCGTTGAGGACTATGTGGATCGTTTGCCTGGGCAGTTAAACCAGTATGAAGGAAGAATCCTTTCATATCTCGTGACCCACCCTGGCTCAGGTGCCGGCGAGGTCATCGATGAATTTCGCCTCAAAAAGAGCACGGTATCCGGAATCTTCAAGTCGTTGTCGGGCAAAGGCTATATCGAACTGGCCTCTGGCAAAGATGACGGCAGAAGAAAAGAGATCATCCTCAAAGATTCCGCCTATGAACGTCAAAAGCAGGTGGCCCTGATCTTCAAAGAGTTCGACTGTGTGGTTCAAGAAGGCCTCACGGAAGAAGAACTCGCTGTGTTCGATAAGATCTTCAACAAGGTCGAAAACAATTTATTAGGAGGAAAAAGCAAATGAATCAAGAAGAAACAAATGCACGTCTTGAAGCGGTCAACAAACGCAACCAAGAAGAAATTGAGCGCCTGAAGAACGTCCATGTTGTCCGTTCTCTTGCCAAGCACATGAAAGGATACTGGGGCTGCGTGTGGATTGCGTGGCTTTTGTGCGCCGTCGAAGTCGTCTGCGAAATCCTTATTCCGTTCCTTTCTCAGTACCTCGTCGACTATCTTAAGGGTATCCATGACAATAACTGGAACTCCAATATGGGCCTAACCGGCGGCGTCATGATCGGCTTGGCCGTCATTTCCTGTACCGCGGGCATCATTGCCGGCTTCACCGCCTCCAAGGCCGGCGCTGGCTTCGGCAAGAATCTCCGCCAGGCGATGTACTATCACATTCAGGACTTCTCCTTCTCCAACATCGATAAGTTCTCCACCGCTTCTCTTGTTACCAGATTGACCACCGACGTCTCTAACGTTCAGTTTGCCGTCACCATGATCTTGAGGATCGTCGTCAGATCCCCGATGATGCTTATTTTTGCATTCATCATGGCCGCGATTACCAATTGGCAGCTCTCCCTTATCTTCGTCATCATCGTTCCGTTGCTATCTGTCGTCTTGTTCGGCATCGCAATTGTCACTCACCCGACCTTCGTCAAAGTCTTCAATGCCTATGATGACCTCAACGCTTCTGTTGAAGAGAACCTCAATGGCATCCGCGTCGTTAAGTCCTTTGGCCGTGAGGATTTCGAAAAAGAGAAGTTCGGCCACATCTCCTACTTCATCTACAAGAACTTCGTTAAGGCGGAGAAGAATATTGCCTTCAACGACCCGGCGATGGAGTTCGCAATTTACGCATGCATGCTCGTCTTGGCCTTCTTCGGCGCAAGAATGATCGTCGTGAGTCGCAATGGCGTCCTTAACCCCATGGGATTCACTGAGGGTAAGCTCACATCCTTCTTGACCTACGTCATGCAGATCCTTAACTCCTTGATGATGGCCTCCATGGCTTTCGTTATGATTATCATTTCCCGCAACTCCGCGGAACGTATCACCGAAGTTCTCATCGAAGAACCGGATTTGACCAGCAAGCCGAATGCGATCGAAACCGTTCCTAACGGCGAAGTCATCTTCGATAATGTCAGTTTCAAATACAACAAAGAAGGCACCAAGAACGTTCTTGATAGCCTCAACGTCACCATCCCGTCCGGATCTGTCGTCGGCGTCATCGGCGCCACCGGTTCCGCCAAATCTTCCTTCGTTAACTTGATTGCCCGCCTTTATGACGCGACTGAGGGAACCGTTAAGGTTGGCGGCCATGACGTTAAGGACTACAACTTGCAGTCCCTGCGTGATTCCGTGGCCGTCGTCCTTCAGAAGAATGTCTTGTTCACCGGCACCATCCGTTCCAATTTGCTTTGGGGTAACCCCAATGCGACCCAGGAGCAGATTGAGCGTGCTGCTCATATTGCCTGCGCCGATGAGTTCATCGAGAAATTCCCAAAGAAATACGATTCCCCGATTGATCAGGGTGGCACCAATGTCTCCGGCGGTCAGAGACAGCGTCTTTGCATTGCCAGGGCCTTGCTTAAGTCTCCGAAGATCCTAATCTTGGACGACTCCACTTCGGCCGTTGATACCCATACCGATGCCCTCATCCGCAACTCCTTCAAAACCGAGATCCCGGATGTTACCAAATTCATCGTTGCTCAGCGTATTCTCTCCATCAAGGACGCTGACATAATCCTCGTCTTTGACGATGGTAAGATCATTGCCAGCGGCACGAATGACGAATTGATGGAAAGCAGCCCTGTTTATAAAGAGCTATATGAAACCCAGCTTGGTGGAGGCGACTTCGATGCAGAATAAACGTAAAAAAGTCAGTCTTGGCGAATTCACTGCCTTGTTTGGCAGGCTCATCGGAAGAATGTTCAAAGGACATCCTTTCCTCTTCATTTCTTCTCTCTTCCTCATCGTTTTCGGCATGGTCGCCCAGACCGCCGGCACCGTCTTTGTTGGCCAGATCTTGATTGATGACTTCATCGAGCCGAGTTTGGCTAACGGCGTCGCAATCGATTCGATTCGCGGCACCGTCCTTGGCTTTGCCGACGTTCCGCTTCATGTCGCCGTCATCGGCCTCGCTATTATCTATGCCTTGGGCATCGTCTCCGTATGGGGATATAGGACTATGTCTTGCATCATCGGACAAAGCACCCAGATGAAGATTCGCAATGAACTCTTTGAGCATATGGAGTCCTTGCCGCTTCGCTACTTCGACACCCGCACCCATGGCGACATCATGTCCGTTTACACCAACGACGTTGATACCCTTCGCGAATTGACTTCCCGTGTCTTGCCGATGGTCGTTCAGATGATCTTCTCGATGATCACATCCCTTGTCGCCATGTTTCTCACGGGCGCTTGGGCGCTTGTCGGCGTCGTACTTGGCTTTTTCTTCGTCATCCTCTCTACCATCTTCGCCGTTACCAAACTTTCTACGAAGTATTTCATTGCGCAACAGATCGTCTTGGGCAAGACCAATGGCTATATTGAGGAAATGATTTCTGGCCAGAAGGTCATCAAGGTCTTCAACCATGAAATTGAGGCGAAAGCCGGCTTTGATGCTCTCAACGAAGAACTTTGCAAGAATGTTACCAAGTCTTCTCAGTTCTCCTCTATTCTTGGTCCTGTCACCAATAACCTTAGCAACTTGATGTATGTCGTCATCGGTATTGTCGGCGCTGCTATCATCACCTCCGAAGCTGGCCTTCCTGTCGAAAGCCGTACCATCACCGTTGGTATCGTCATCTCCTTCCTTAGCTTAGGAAAGGCCTTCATCATGCCAATCGGTGCCCTTTCCAATCAGATCAATATGTTGATTATGGCTATGGCTGGCGCAGAACGTATTTTCGCCGTTATCGATGAACCAAGCGAAATCGATGAGGGCTATGTTACTTTGGTTAATGCAACCGAAGACGAAAACGGCAACCCCGTTGAATCTGAAGTCAAAACCAACCGCTGGGCTTGGAAGCATCCGCACAGCGATGGAACCATTGAATATAAGTGGCTCAGAGGCAAGATCAACATGTACGACGTCGATTTCGGCTATGTTCCGGGCAAGATTGTCCTCCATGACATCAAGCTCTACGCCGAACCCGGTCAGAAAGTTGCCTTTGTCGGCCCGACTGGTGCTGGCAAGACCACAATCACCAATTTGCTCAACCGCTTCTACGATATTGAAGACGGCAAGATTCGCTTTGACGATATCAATATCAATAAGATTAAGAAGAAAGACCTTCGCCGCGCTATGGGCATGGTCCTTCAGGACACTAACCTTTTTACCGGCACCGTTAAGGAAAACATCCGCTATGGCAATCCTGACGCCACCGATGAAGAAGTCATCAACGCCGCCAAACTCGCCAATGCTGATGGTTTCATTCGCATGCTGCCGGATGGCTATGACACCGTTCTTCGCAATGCCGGTCTTGGACTATCCCAGGGTCAGCGACAGCTTATCTCTATTGCGAGAGCCGCCTGCGCCAATCCGCCGGTCCTAGTTCTTGATGAGGCAACTTCCAGCATCGATAGCCGCACCGAGAAATTGGTCCAGCAGGGCATGGATGCCATTATGAAGGGGAGAACCGTCTTTGTTATCGCTCACCGCCTATCCACGATTCAGAACAGCGACGTCATCATGGTCTTGGAAGATGGACGCATTATTGAGCGTGGCAACCACAACGCCTTGCTTGAAGAAAAGGGGAAGTACTATCAGCTATATACTGGTGGCAAAGCTGATCCTTCTGCCGAAGCTATGCCCGCTAAATAAAACCTATCTTTATATATAAGTTTGAGAGCCGTCTGAATTCCGGGCGGTTCTTATTTTTACCCAATAAAACGGAATTAGGCATCCAAGCAATAGCGAAAATCGGTAAAAACTGTATATTTCAAAGGAGTTTTCTTTATCTATATCTACTATAGGGGAATATTTGCTGAAATACCGCCAAAACCATGTGGACAATTGTTGACAAATGTGGACAAAAATTTTCGATGAAACCTTAAAAAATTGATCCCGTAAAAAATTTTTAAACTTTTTGCCAAAAAGCGCTTGACGGGTCGGGCCCGGGGGCATATATTATCCCAGCACGCAGCGAGGCGAGAGCCTCAG
>CADCPN010000003.1 GCA_902803375.1 uncultured Erysipelotrichaceae bacterium
ATACAAGAACACTAGAAAACTATTGGAACAATTGGTGGGCGTTGACGCAGAACTATTGATATGCACGAAATCCGATTTGGTAGTTAGAGATTTGGATTTGTTAAAGAAATTCGACAAAGTCACGGTTTCTTGGTCAATTAACACTTTAGACGAAAGCTTCAGAAGCGATATGGACGACTCCGTGTCAATAGAGAGAAAACTAAAGGCAATGAAAGAAGTATATGATGCTGGGATTAGGACGGTATGCTTTATCTCACCGGTATTCCCAGGCATCACGGATTTCAAGAAGATATTCGAATTGGTTAAAGATCAATGCGATTTGATATGGCTTGAAAACCTTAACTTAAGAGGTGGATTCAAAGGGAAAATAATGGATTATATCAAAGAAAAACACTCTGATTTGTATCCTTTATACGAAAAGATATATATGAAAAAAGACAGGAGCTATTTTGAAGAATTGGAAAAAGAGGCTGAGCAATTAGCCAAAGACAATGATTGCCCATTCGTGGATAACGAAACCCCATATGGAAGGGCTAAAAAAGGTCATCCAGTCATCGTTGACTATTTCTATCACGAAGAGGTTAGAGGCTCAAACAACACAGGAAAAAGAAATAGGAAGTAGGCTAACATTCCTGAGTAGGAATGGAAAAGAAATCAAGATAAATTAGCAAAAACCCAGTCAAAGCAACTAATACATATGTGAGGGGGTTCTAGAGCCCTTCCAAGGCAGCACTAAGTCATGGTGATGCTCGGCATTCAAGTACCTATGGGCCGTAATAGATAGCCGTACGCTTGCAGGTAGGCAACCTGTAGAATTAAGTCATCCTTCGAGGGTGGCTTTTCTTTTACTTTCTGAAGGGTACGAATGGGTACGAAAAAATAGGCTAGGGTAGGAAGGAGTACGAAATTGTATTACATGTTATGTTTCTAAACACAATGAAACGTAGGGTTGATGTTGGTTATCCGGCCTTTTTTATTAAATTGCTTTAAAAAGTAAGAAAAGTAAGATAAATTATGAAATGTAAGAAAAGAACGGGTGAATCGCTATGAAAGATATAAAAGAAGATAGGTTTATCGTAAGCGTCAAAGTTGGACCAAAGTTTCAAATAACTATACCTGCTGTAGCAAGAAAAATGTTCGATATCAAAGAAGGGGATACGTTGATGGTGATGGGAGACAAAGAAAAAGGAATTGCATTAGTCAAAGATGACGTGTTCTATCAGTTGATGGGAGGCATGTTAAAGAATGACAACGGCAATAAAGATTAACGGCCTTACCAAAAAGTACAAAGACGTAACCGCGGTTGATGGATTGAACTTAGAAATATATGAAGGAGAATTGTTTTCTCTGCTTGGAGTAAATGGAGCAGGAAAAACAACAACAATAAAAATGCTGTCTACACTTGTGAAACCAACAAGTGGAGATGCCTTTATTTTTGATTATTCCATACTGCAAGATGAAGAAAAAATAAAAGAGATCATCGATATTTCTATGCAAGAGACTGCGATTGCAAGAAAATTGACGGTCGAAGAAAATATTGAATTCTATGGCAAATTATCCGGGCAAAGTAAAGCAGAACTGAATGAAGCGAAAAAAGCCATTTATGAAGCGTTTGGATTTGAAAAAATCGCCAAAAAGCAAGCTTCAAAATTATCCGGTGGCTGGCAAAGAAAATTATCGATTGCTTTAGCTTTGATTTCCAAACCCAAAATATTGTTTTTGGATGAGCCGACATTAGGGCTTGATGTAATAGCCAGAAGAGAATTATGGAAAACCATAAATGAATTAAAGGGTAAGATGACAATCATTCTAACCACTCATTATATGGAAGAAGCAGAAGCATTGGCCGATAGAATCGGCATAATGAAGGACGGAAGACTGCTGTTTGTTGGGACAAAAGAAGAACTATTTGGCAAAACAGGTAAAACGAATGTTGAGGATTCTTTTATTGAAATAGTTTCTGGAGATAAGTTGCTATGAAGAAATCATTATCCAGAATTGTTGTTTTAACAAAAAGAGATCTCAAAGAAATCTTAAGAGACCCGTTATCGTTAATATTCACCATAGGCATGCCTTTGCTTATGGAAATATTGTTCTATTTGATATTCCATGAATTAACAGCTCAATTCGAGATGAAGTATTTAGCTCCGGGAATAGTTGTTTTTGCTCAAAGCTTCATAACGCTCTTTGTTGGACTGCTAATCGCTATGGATAGATCGACATATTTTTTAACAAGACTATATGTGTCCAACGCAAAATCATATGAATTCATCTTTTCCTACGCCTTATCCATGATTCCTATCATATTTGTGCAATCTTTATTGTTCTTCTTAGTCGGAGGAATCATTGATTCATCAATATTCAGCATCAATATGATATTTGCGGTATTCGTAAGCTTAGTTACCTCGCTTCTTTTTATCGCATTAGGAATTTTGCTTGGATCTCTATGCAATGAAAAATCTATTGGTGGCATTTCTTCCATTGTCATTGCTGGCCAATCATTGCTATCCGGCATGTGGTTTCCGATTGAAGGATTAAGCGAAGGAATGATTACTTTTATGAATATATTGCCATTCAGAAATGCAACAAAACTTGTACAAAACACAATGAATGGGATCAATGATGCATATAAGGATTTTTTGATTCCGTTAATCATTGTTTTGGCATATACGATAGTATCGTTCGTCCTGGCGATAGTGGCTTTCAGAAGAAAAATGAAATCAAATTGAACATTACCACATTAATCCATCCATAATGTGAGCCCCAAGCCAAGGAAGCATCAAGAAAGCCATATGGCAAAGGAGCCGGCAGTGCTGCCGGCTCCTTTTCACGTATCGATCTGGGTCCCCCACCCTGATTGAGGCGAAAAAAGGATGCAGCCACGCGGCTGCATCCTTATAGCCCATTTTTATTTTGGGAAGCTAATTACTTAGCAAGAGCCTCTGCAACGGAGACCGCGACGGCGACGGTAGCGCCGACCATCGGGTTGTTGCCCATGCCGATGAGACCCATCATCTCAACGTGAGCCGGCACGGAGGAGGAGCCAGCGAACTGGGCATCGCTGTGCATACGGCCCATGGTATCGGTCATACCATAGGAAGCCGGGCCTGCAGCCATGTTGTCCGGGTGGAGTGTACGACCAGTTCCACCGCCAGAGGCGACGGAGAAGTACTTTTTGCCGAGTTCGACGCATTCCTTTTTATAGGTGCCGGCGACCGGGTGCTGGAAGCGGGTCGGGTTGGTGGAGTTGCCGGTGATGGAGACATCAACGCCTTCGAGGTGCATGATGGCGACGCCTTCGCGGACATCATCAGCGCCATAGCAGCGGACTGCTAGGCGATCCGGGTTGTTGCCGTATTTGGTCTCTTTGACGATGGAGACTTTGCCGGTGTAATAGTCGAAGACGGTTTCAACGTAGGTGAAGCCGTTGACGCGGGAGATGATCTTCGCAGCGTCTTTGCCTAGACCATTGAGGATGACGCGGAGAGGCTGTTTACGAACCTTGTTCGCGGTCTTGGCGATACCGATAGCGCCTTCGGCGGCAGCGAAGGACTCGTGACCGGCGAGGAAGCAGAAGCACTTGGTGTTCTCGTTGAGAAGCATAGCGCCGAGGTTGCCGTGGCCAAGGCCGACCTTACGATCGTCAGCGACGGAACCGGGGATGCAGAAGGACTGGAGGCCTTTGCCGATCCACTTGGCGGCTTCAGCAGCGTCCTTGGCCTTGTTCTTGATGGCGAGAGCGGCGCCAACCATGTAGGCATAGCAAGCGTTCTCGAAGCAGATGGTCTGGATGCCCTTGACCATGTTGTAGACGTCTAGACCGGCGTCTTTGGTGATCTTCTCAGCTTCTTCGAGGGAGGCAATGCCATTCTCGTTGAGGCACTTGTTGATCTGGGCGATACGTCTTTCGTATCCTTCAAAAGTGATAGCCATGTTCGTCAATCTCCTTATTCCTTGCGCGGGTCGATGAACTTAACGCCATCGTTATAGCGGCCATATTGGCCCTTGGACTTCTCAAGAGCTTCTTCGGCGGAGAGGCCCTTCTTCATGAAGTCGGTGAATTTGCCGAGGGAGAGGTACTGATAGCCGATGATTTCGCTATTCTCATCAAGAGCGAGGGAAGTGATGTAGCCTTCGGCGAGCTCAAGGTAACGCGGACCCTTCTCCTTGGTGGAGTAGATGGTGCCGACCTGGGAGCGGAGGCCTTTGCCGAGGTCTTCTAGACCAGCGCCGATGGTAAGTCCGTTCTCAGAGAAAGCGCTTTGGGAACGGCCATAGACGATCTGGAGGAAGAGCTCACGCATGGCGGTGTTGATAGCGTCGCAAACGAGGTCAGTGTTGACGGCCTCGAGGAGGGTTTTGCCGACGAGGGCTTCAGAAGCCATAGCGGCAGAGTGAGTCATGCCGGAGCAGCCGATGGTTTCGATTAGGGCTTCTTCGATGATTCCTTCTTTGATGTTGAGGGTTAGCTTGCAAGCGCCCTGCTGAGGGGCACACCAGCCAATACCGTGGGTGAAGCCAGAGATGTCTTTGATTTCTCTGGAATAGACCCATTTCCCTTCTTCGGGGATTGGGGCGCAGCCATGGCTAGCGCCGCATTTGACCCGGCACATGTCCTGCACTTGTTTCGTATACTGCATACACATTTATTCCTTTCGTTTGTGTCTACGCGCATATCTTACTACTTGTAAGACTGGTTTCACCCTCTTTTTCGGTAATTTTTATCGGATAACGATTTAGCGATTTACTTGAAGTAAACAGAAAGCGTCTTCATGCCTGATTTCCTCTAAATGTCGGTGAAGTTTAATCATCCAGAGGAACGTATATTCTTCTATGAAACAAAGGGAGAAGCCCTACGAAACGTTGTTTAGAAAAAGGAAGCAAGCTTAATTGAGAAGGCGGGGCGACTACCAAGAAAACCATTTCGGTTTCCAAAACAAAGACAGGGTTTTATTTGCCTTCGCCACAAGAAAATGACGTTCCTTTAATAAACCACCAAAAAGTGCATTCATTTTGCTTTTATGTGAACATCGAAAAGACCGCCGTTCAGGCTGCTTCCCCCGAATTTGGCTCCGACTGGCAAGACCTACGATTTCACATCGGTAATCGGATAATTCCCTTTCCTATTCAAAAACGGCACGGCTAGAATATCCGCCGTATGAACCCCATCGTTAAGAAACTTTGTATCGTCGGCGTCTTCACCGCCCTCATGTGCATCCTCGCCCCCGTCTCCATCCCCATCGAGCCGGTGGCGATCACCTTAGCGACCTTGATGGTTTACCTCATCGGCGCATGCTTCTCTTGGAAGATCGCGCCTTGGATCGTTGCCCTATATATTGCTTTGGGCTCTTTTGGCTTGCCTATCTTCTCGAAATTCCAAGGCGGTTTCCAAGTTGTCCTTGGCCCGACGGGTGGGTTTATCTGGGGTTACTTGCTTGGCGTTATCGCCGAGAGCCTACTCATCACGTTGCTGAAAAACAAGAGATGGATTTACCCAGTCGCTATGCTTTTGGCCACCGTTTTGATCTACGCGTTCGGCCTTACCTGGTTCATGATCTACATGGGCGGCAAATACGAATTTGGCCACGCCATGATGGTTTGCGTAGTGCCCTTCCTTCCTGGCGACGCCGCCAAGATCGTTTTGGCTTCGATTATCGGATACCGTCTACGTCAGATTTTTGACCGCCAAAAGGCTGACGAATAACTCAATTTGTATACTTATGTTGTTTTTACAGCACAATTTTTGCATATTTTGGTAAATAAATGCCGATATACCTATAAGTTTTGTAATAGAATGGACTGGAAATCGGGCTTTCAACCTCAAAGAGGTATACAAGGCCCAAAGGAGTCCTATGAGTGTGAAAATTGTAGACACAGCATTGCGTGACGGGTCGCAATCTTTAATTGCGACTAGATTGACTACCGATGAAATCCTCCCGGTGGCCAAGGTCCTCGATAAAGCGGGCTATTACGCATTAGAGGTTTGGGGAGGCGCAACCTTCGATTCTTGCTTGCGTTTCCTTGATGAAGATCCTTGGGAGAGGCTTCGCGCCATCCGCAAAGCTTGCCCGCACACCAAGCTTCAGATGCTCTTCCGCGGACAGAACATCCTCGGTTATCACCACTATCCGGATGACGTTGTTGAGAAGTTCGTTCAGAAGTCCATCGAGAACGGCATCGACATCATCCGCGTCTTCGATGCGCTAAACGATGTCCGCAACCTCAAGTCCGCCGTCGACGCTTGCATCAAGTACCACGGCCATTGCCAGATTGCCCTTAGCTATACCACCTCTCCGGTCCACACGGTCGACTACTATGTCAAGCTCGCGAAGGAAGTAGAGAAGATGGGCGCCCATTCTCTTTGCATCAAGGATATGGCTGGCGTTCTTCTCCCCGAAGATGCCTATGAGCTTATCTCCCGCCTCAAAGCCGAGACCAAGCTCCCGATTGAGCTTCACTCCCACTGCACTGCCGGCGTCTGCGAAATGACCTATCGCCGCGCCATCGATGCCGGCGTCGATATCATCGATACCGCGCTTTCGCCTCTTGCTGGCGGCACCTCTCAGCCGGCTACCGAAGCCTTCAACTATGCCCTAAAGGGCACAAAGTATGACCCGAAGCTTGATCAGGAAAAACTTGATGAAGCCGCCGCTATCCTCCAAAAATCCAGGGACAAGTACCTCAAAAACGGCACTCTTAAGGCCAAGGCCCTCTGCGTCAATCCGCGCATCTTGAAATACCAGGTTCCGGGCGGCATGCTCTCCAACCTCATGTCCCAGCTTGATAAGCAGGGCGCCATGGATAAGTTTGAGGATGTTCTAAAGGAAGTCCCGGCCGTTAGAAAAGATATGGGCTATCCTCCGCTAGTCACCCCGCTTTCCCAGATGGTTGGCACCCAGGCCGTCATGAATGTCATGACCGGCGAGCGCTACAAGATGGTCCCGAAGGAAATCAAGGATTACCTCCACGGCCTCTATGGCAAAGCCCCGGCTCCGGTCAACGAAGAGATCAAGAAGAAGATCATCGGCGATGATGAAGTCATCACCTATCGCCCGGCCGATAAGCTTGAGCCCGAATTCGAGAAGCTCAAGAAGCAGTATAAGAAGATCGCCAAGTGCGATGAGGACGTCCTCTCCATTGCCTTGTTCGACCAGGTCGCCATCTCCTTCCTCAAGAGGAAATACGGCCTCGAAGCTGAGGAGTTTAACGTCACGCTATGATCACCCTAGAAGCAATGTGGCAAGTCAATAACGTCTGGGACGCGATCGTCATCTCGTTGCTATGCACTGCCGTTGTCTTCACGATCCTAATCCTCATCGCCCTTCTCCTAGGCCTGCTCAATAAGATCAAGGCCCTAGACGTGAAAGAGAAGGTCGTGATGGCGGATGGAACCGAAGTCGACGACGACATGATGGCGGCAATCCTCGTTGCCACCCTCGATTACCGCAAGGAAAGAAAAGAAGACATTAAGGTCATCAGCGCCAAACGCATCGATGATTAAGGAGAAATACCATGAGAATCTACAACATCAAAGTTAACGGCAAGAAGTACGAAGTCCAGGTCATGGGCATCACCGAAGTCGAGCCGGTCGAAATCAAAACCGTCAAAGGCGCAGCCCCCGCCGCCGCCCTGAAAACAGAAACCGCTTCGGCTGCTGCTCCCGCCGCTTCTAGCAAAGGCGAACCGATTCTCTGCCCGATGCAGGGCACCGTCCTTGATATCAAGGTCAAAGTCGGCGACTCCGTTAAGGCAGGTCAGACCCTCCTCATCCTCGAAGCCATGAAGCTTGAGAATGAAATCAAGGCACCCCGTGACGGCAAAGTCGCCGAGATCAAAGTCACCAAAGGCGCTACCGCCAACAATAAGGATGTCCTACTTACCTTGGAGTAATCACCCATGAACCTAGTCTTTGCAAATAGCATTGGAGACTTCTTCACGGGCTTTTGGGAGAAAACCGGCTTCTATGGCTTTGGCCTAGATACCACCGGCGGCTGGCGCTCCATCATCATGATCGGCATCGCCTTGCTCCTTCTCTTCCTAGCTATCTTCAAGAAGGCCGAGCCTTATCTTCTCATTCCGATGGGTATCGGCATGCTCCTTACGAATTTGCCGTTATCCGGCATCATGGATGCTGATCCTTCTGCCCCTTCCGGCTATTCTGGACTCCTTGGCGTCCTATATCTTGGCATCAAATACGAGATCTACCCCTGCCTTATCTTCATGGGCATCGGCGCGACAACCGACTTCGGACCGCTTATCTCCCGTCCGAAGACCATGATCCTTGGCGCAGCCGCCCAAATCGGTATCTTCATGACCTTCATCTTGGCCATCTTGATCCCGTTCCCGAGCGTTGACGCATCCGGCGCCATCGTCTGGTCTAACTTCACCGCTCAGCAGGCCGCCTCCATCGGCATCATCGGCGGCGCAGACGGCCCGACCGCCATTCTCACCACCACCAAGCTCGCCCCTGAGCTTCTCGCCAACATTGCCATCGCCGCTTATAGCTACATGGCTCTCGTCCCGTTCATCCAGCCTCCGGTAATCCGCGCTCTCACCACCAAAAAAGAACGCCGTATCCACATGGATTCGGATGTGAAGCCGGTTTCTAAGACCAAGAAGATCATCTTCCCGATCATCGTTACCCTCATCACCGTTCTCCTTGTTCCTTCCTGCGCTCCCCTTATCGGCTGCTTCATGTTCGGCAACCTCGTTAAGGAATCCGGCGTTGTTCCGAAGCTTACGGAAACTCTCAGCAACTCCATGCTCTACATCGTCACGATCCTTCTCGGCCTTACCGTTGGCGCAACCGCCAAAGCCGGAACCTTCCTCACCGTTCAGACCCTTTGGATCTTCGCTCTTGGCATCATCGCCTTCATGTCCGCGACCGCCTTTGGCGTCCTCATTGGCAAACTCATGTGCTGGCTAAGCCATGGCAAGATCAACCCGATGATCGGCGCAGCTGGCGTCTCCGCCGTCCCGATGGCGGCCCGCGTCGTCCAGAAGGAAGCCACGAGGGAAGACCCAAGCAACTTCTTGCTCATGGACGCCATGGGACCTAACGTCGCCGGCGTCATCGGCTCTGCTGTTGTCGCAGGCCTCCTCATCATGTTATTCGGAGCCTAATCCATGCACCCCTGCCTCCATTTCCAAGCCATCGATTCCACTAACCGCTACGTTAAGGACAACTATGCTTCCTTAGAGAACGGAACCGTGGTCGTCGCGGAGCATCAAACCGCGGGAAGGGGGAGGCTAGGGCGAACCTGGTTAGACGATGGGACCTCCTTGATGTTCTCTCTCTTGCTGAAGGGGAAAGAAATAGAGCAGGACCCCGCAATGCTCTCGCTTCTAGCGGGAGCGGCATTGTCTAGCGCCATCGAGAGTCTGGGGATAGCTACCCAGATCAAATGGCCAAACGACATCTTGATTGATGGCAAAAAGGTTGCTGGCATCCTCCTAGAAGGAGTGAGCCAGCAAACCCTAGAAGCCGTCGTCATCGGAATCGGGGTCAATGTGAATAGCCTCGGCTTCGACCCTTCGATCCAATCGAAGGCCACATCCTTACGCCTCGCTTCTTCTAAAACCATCGATAAGCAACATCTGCTAGAAAGTTTCCTTGCAGAATTCGACAGGCTTAGCGGAGACAAGGAGAAGTACATGGCTATCGTCTGTTCCCATTCTTATTTGGATGGCAAGACGGTATATCTCTCCTATTATGGAGAGAACAAAGTGGCGAAGGCCATCGCCATAACTTCCGACGGAAAACTGCTTCTAGAGGAAGAAGGCCGCCGATACACGGTTGGTTCGGGTGAGGTTACGTTAGAGAAAACGTATTGCCCACCCGTTCAATAAAATGCACAAGAATTAATTTGGAGGACAATTGAATATGAAACAAATTGATTTGGCAAAATATGGAATCAAGGACGTTAAGGAAGTCGTTTATCAGCCTTCCTATGAGCTCTTGTTCGAAGAAGAAACCAAGAAGGGGCTAGAAGGCTACGAAAAGGGCCAGGTCTCCGAGCTTGGCGCAGTCAACGTCATGACCGGCGTTTACACCGGACGTTCCCCGAAAGACAAATACATCGTTGAGGACGAAAACTCCGAGAACACCGTCTGGTGGACCAGCGAAGAGTATAAGAACGACAACCACAGGATGTCCAAGGAAGCTTGGAAGTCCGTCAAGGAACTCGCCATTCAAGAGCTCTCTTCCAAGAGACTATTCGTCGTCGATGCCTTCTGCGGCGCCAACAAGGATACCCGCATGGCCGTCCGCTTCATCGTCGAAGTCGCCTGGCAGGCTCACTTCATCAGGAACATGTTCATCAAGCCGACGGAAGAAGAACTAGAGAACTTCGAACCGGACTTCGTCGTCTATAACGCCTCCAAAGCCAAAGTCACCAACTACAAGGAGCTAGGCCTCAACTCCGAGACCTGCATTGCCTTCAACATTACTTCCCGCGAACAGGTCATCATCAACACCTGGTATGGCGGTGAGATGAAGAAGGGCATGTTCTCCATGATGAACTACTATTTGCCGCTAAAGGGCATCGCTTCCATGCACTGCTCTGCCAACACCGATATGGAAGGCAAGAACACCGCCATCTTCTTCGGTCTCTCCGGCACTGGCAAGACCACTCTCTCCACCGATCCGAAGCGTCTTCTCGTCGGTGATGATGAGCACGGCTGGGACGATAACGGCGTCTTCAACTTCGAAGGTGGCTGCTATGCCAAGGTCATCAACCTCGATAAGGATTCCGAACCGGACATCTATAACGCCATCAAGCGTAACGCCCTCCTCGAGAACGTCACCCTTGATAAGGATGGCAAGATCGACTTCGCCGATAAGTCCGTCACCGAGAACCCCCGCGTCTCCTACCCGATCAACCACATCAAAAACATCGTTAAGCCGATCAGCTCCGCTCCGGCAGCCAAAAACGTCATCTTCCTCTCTGCCGATGCCTTCGGCGTCCTCCCGCCAGTCTCCATCCTCACCCCGGAGCAGACCCAGTATTACTTCCTCTCCGGCTTCACCGCTAAGCTAGCCGGCACTGAGCGCGGCATCACTGAACCGACCCCGACCTTCTCTGCTTGCTTCGGACAGGCTTTCCTTGAGCTCCACCCGACCAAATACGCCGAAGAGCTCGTTAAGAAGATGAACAAGTCCGGCGCCAAAGCCTACCTCGTCAACACCGGCTGGAACGGCACTGGCAAGCGTATCTCCATCAAAGATACCCGCGGCATCATCGACGCCATCCTCAATGGCTCCATCAACAAAGTCCCGACCAAGAAGATCCCCTACTTCGACTTCGAAGTCCCGACCGTCCTCCCGGGAGTCGCCACGCAGATCCTTGATCCGCGTGACACCTATGCCGACCCGAAAGTTTGGGACGCTAAGGCCAAAGACCTCGCTTCCCGCTTCATCAAGAACTTCGCTAAGTACGAGACCAACGAGAAGGGCAAAGCCCTCGTCGCCGCCGGCCCGAAGCTTAAGTAAGGTTTCCTCCCAACAAAGGCCTTCAGAATTCCCTGAGAGCTGATGTGGACCTAGCCTCAAGGGCACATTAGAAAAAAGGGTATAAGGATGCAGTCGCGCGGCTGCATCCTTTTTTTTCGCCTCGATTAGGGCAGGGACCCTAAGAGGCGAATATCTCCGCCTGAATCAAGAGAAAGGCACAATGAGGTTGTGATCTGCTATGAGGATTCGGAAAAGGGGATTTGGCCGATTTGACGTTTGGCCTCGCCTCGAGGCGCCCGAGCGTCTATTGCGCTAGCTTAAAAAAACTCCCTCGCCATTATGGCGGAACCTAGGTTAAGCAGGCGAAAGGCTTTTTATTTAAAAGGCAAAAAGTGCACATGCGGGCTGTTAACCACCGTTTCATCGCATCTTTTCCGCTTTCCGCCCCGATTTCCACCCCCTATAT
>CADCPN010000004.1 GCA_902803375.1 uncultured Erysipelotrichaceae bacterium
CGCATCCATTCTAAGGCAACGGGGGCCTATGTCGGACTAAACGCGGGTCGCGCCTAAAAACTTGCATTTAGTTTGTCAGCTGGCGGACTTAGGATAAGATTTTCTGAAAAAGCGTTTTTTCTTTACCAAATTGTTAAAAAGGTAATACAATAGGAATTCCGCGCCCCTAAACGACGTTAAAGGTGCGCTAACGCTGCAGAAAAAACCCCTTCGTAGCGTTTTGTAAAAACCCGTGCCAACATCGTGCATTTTATAGCCAATCGGGTGAAAAATGTGTTTGGAAATCATCTTTTTGTTTGTGTGATTCCCTTGCGTCCGCGGTATGATAGAAGCGATGTCTAATTACCTTGATAACCTCGAATTATTTGACGAAGAAAGCGTTGCCCAAGGCAAGGCTATTTTCGCTAATGGCGGCGTCAAGATTCTTAGCGCCGCCGACGGCACCGTAGAGGCGGATGTCGAGTCCTCTCCGACGGCCCACGTTGTTTTGAAATTTACTCCTCTAGGCGAGATGATGACCTGCAAATGCAGCTGCGGCTCTTTCTTCTGCCCCCATATGGCGGCCGTCATCCATTGCCTGGATTCAAAGACCACGACTTCTCCGAAAGAAGAAGTGGCCACCGCCAAAGTCGAAGACGATAGCAAACTTAAGGATTTGCTTTCCTCCCTTCGCGATTTCCTCAACAAACGCAACTTTGCCAAGACCAGCCAGACCAACGATGAGTTCATCGCCTATCTCTGGCCGCTCACCGACGAGAACAAAGCGACCGCGATGAAGCAATATTTCACCGCCGTCGGCGACGTTTTCTATTACGACGCGGATATCTCCCGCCTTCTCCCTTATGTCAGCGATGCCGCCAGCAAGTCCAAGCTCTCCGAGGATGCCCTTGCCACCGCCTATCAGGAGGCCTTAGAGGAAGGAGGGGCCAACTACGCCAAATACGCGACCGCCCTCTTCATTCACGATCCTTCCCATAGCTTCGCCTATCAGAAGGGCTTGGCCGCCGCCGCGGAGAAGATCGGCTTCTATAAGCCCCTTCCCGATTCGCTCATCTATTCCGGCAATAGCGATATCCTCCTCCTCCCCGAACTAGCCAAGGTCTGCATGGACCACGTGCCCTTCGCCTTCCCTTATGGCTTCTTGGTGGAGCAATTAGAGAAGTTCGCCCAAAGGAAGGATGCGGTCAGGGCCGTTGGCTATCTCCGCTTACTCCTCAAGCAGGAACCCTATTGGGTCGCTCCGGAATACCTTGCCCGTTTCTTCGCCGAGAGCGAAGTCAAAGACGAGGCCAAGGAAATCTTTAAATCCGCTCTCTCCGAAGGAAGGGACATCTCTTCCTACGTCAATTTCCGCCTCTTCCTTAGCGATGAGGAATTCAAGGCAAAGCGCAAAGAGATCTTCGCCCTCATCCATGACCGTCCCTATTACGAGGGATGCGTCTTCTATGAAGGAGAAGAACTCGCTGGTGAGGAATATGGAAAGCTCAACCTTTCTAACCTCACCCTCGCCGAGATCTATAGAGGCCTGCCTAGGGCCAAAAAGGAAATCCTTGGAAAGATCAACGAGCTTGTCGAAGGCAGAATCGATACGGCGTTAAAGCTCACTAATCCTAGCGATGACAACGGCGTCATCTACCTCATCAAGGATCTCACTGCCTTAAGGAGCAAGATCCTTGCAACCTTAAGCGAAGACCCGCGCATGGAGGCGTGGGCAGGCAAAGAGCTTTCCGTCAGGGCCTTGCTTCTTTTGGCCGCCAAAGCCCTTGGGTATCTCGATACCTATGACGTGCGTGAATATAAGGAGGGGAATTAAGCCATGTTTTTCTCTCGTTCCGCTCCTGAGATGATCCGCACGATTGAGGATTATCATAACCGTCCCCGCACCGAGGCCGCCCTCCAGGCAATCAAAGCCGGCAAGTGCTCGATTTTCTATTCCTTCAACCCCTCGACTGGCAACATCACCTATGAAGCCGTCAATAACGAGGAGCCAAGCCATTACGCAAGATTCCTTCTCTCCCCGAAAGGCGAGATCTTAGAAGAAGGGCCAGGCAATGAGGAATCCACCCTCTATTTGGTCCATGCCCTTGAGCTTTATATCTATGAGTTTGAAAAGGCTCTGGGCGAGAAAGACCCAGCCCGCGTCAATTCGATCTACGAAAAAGACCTCTCTGACATGGAGGCCTTGCTTTCCCTTACCCCGCGTCAGCTTGAAAGAAGAGCAAACATCCGCAAGGAATTCGCGGATATCTTCCTCGATTCCCCAACCTCTTCCAATGATGCCAACTACGATAAGAAGGTCGCCTTCCACGTCGAATGGAGCTTCACGACCAGCGCCTCCTATTATGGCGAGCAGAACTTCGCCGTCAGGCTCACCCTTTTCGATGGCAATGAAAGGCTAGGCATCGTTAGATCCAACAGCGCCTTCCTTAAGTGCTACGAAGAAGGCGGCGCCTATGCTTTGCGCAACACCCTTCGCATCCTAGCCGATAGGGAGGACTTCGATAGGGTCTCCGCCGACGCTTTGCAGTTCTTCATCTCCAAGACTTCCTTCAATGGGCAAAGCAACTTCCTCACCGAGCATCAGCTATTAGAGCTTCTGTCCATGCTCCACGATGAGCATATCTACCTCGATGAGATGGGCTATACGGTCGGTTCCAAGACGGAGGTCGCCGGCTTCCGCATCACCCCGAAAGAGACGATTTCGATCTATCCGAAGCCTGACTCCCAATCCATCGTCTATTATTCCTCCACTTATCTTGCCATGTTCTCTAGGCGCGATACTTCCTGCCATATCTTCCACTTCCCGACCAGGGTCGCCGCGAAGATCTATTCCTTTGTCTTCACCCATACCGACAAAGACGTCGAACTCGTCAAAGACCTCGTGAAGAAGCATGTGGATCCCTCTCTTGCCTTGCGGGCAGAAGACGGCGTTGAGGCCGAAGAGGATCCGCTTCGCATCGAACTCTACGTCGACCTTTCCGATAAGGGCCACCTCATCTTCCGCACCGTCTGCAAGGTCAACGGCGATGAGCAGAGTATGGAATCCCTGCGCGAGAACCTCTATTACAGAAACAAGCTTAACGAATATACCTCCCGCCTAAGCGCCCTCGGCGGCGTCGTCAACGGCAACGTCAAGGAGCAGGAGAGCATCGTCGCTTTCCTGACGAGTGACCTCACCAATCTTAAGGCGACCTGCTACGTCTACCTAAGCGATGCCCTCAAGGCCATTTCGGTCAAGAAGGACACCCGCATCCAGGTCGACCTTTCGCAGAACCAGAACTTCCTCTCCCTCGCCATCTCCTCCCCGGACTTCGACTCGGATACCCTTGCGGAGATGCTCTCTTCCTATAAGAAAAAGAAGAAGTTCATCCTCCTTGGCAACACTATGGTCCTCCTCGATACCAAAGAGATCGAAGAAGCCGCCTCCTTGCAGGAGGAGGCCGGGCTTAAGGATGCGTTAAATTGCGACACCCTCCCCTTCTACGACGCTTTCTTGCTCGCCAATAAGAAAAGCAGCCTCAACCTCACCTTCTCCGACTTCGTCAAGAAGGCCATTGAGTCCATCTCCAATTTCGAATCCACCCGCCTCCGCCTCTCCGAGAAGCTCGCCAGCAGCCTTCGTTCCTACCAGGTCGCCGCGGTTAAGTGGATGCATACCCTTTCTTCCTATGGCCTCTCTGGCATCCTCGCCGATGACATGGGCTTAGGCAAGACATTGGAATCCATCGCCTTCCTTTCCTCCTATTCCTCCAAGGCCCCTTGCCTTGTCCTCTCGCCGAAGTCGGTCACCTATAACTGGGCGAATGAGGTCAGCAAGTGGAACCCTGACGCCAAAGTCACCGTCTTAAGCGGCGGCAAAGCCGAGAGAAAGGCCCTTATCTCCAAGATCAAGAAGGATAAGAGCAAAGGCATCTACGTCATTTCCTATGACTCTCTGCGCAATGACATCGAGCTATTCGAGGATATCGAATTCGGCGTCATCCTCGCCGATGAGGCCCAGTTCATCAAAAACGCGCTCTCCAAGAAAGCCAAGGCCGTTAAATCCCTTAACGCTGCCTGCCGCTTCGCGCTTACCGGCACCCCGATCGAGAACTCGCTTAGCGACCTCTGGTCCATCTTCGACTTCCTGATGCCAGGGTACCTTGGCTCCTTCGAGACCTTCAAGAAGAACTACATCAACCTCGACTCCACCTACTCCCGGGAAGACCTTCTCAAGAAGATCACCCCGTTCCTGCTTCGCCGCTCCAAAAGCAGCGTCCTCAAAGACCTGCCATCTAAAAGCGTCGAGACCATCACCCTCGCGATGGAAGATAAGCAGGCCGCCTTCTATGAGGCCAACCTCCTGCAGGCGAAGAAGCAGATGGAGGAAAAGAAGGATGCTTTCTCCATCTTCCCGCTGCTTACGAAGCTGCGCGAAATCGCGGTCGACCCCTCTTCCTTCTACGATGGATTCGAAGAGCCCTCCGCCAAATTCGATTACGTCACCTCCCTCTGCCAGGAAGTCAATAACTCCGACCATAAGGTCGTCTTGTTCTCTTCCTTCACCAAGGTCCTTGCCCACTTAGGGGAGATCTTGGATGAGCAAGGCATCGCCTATAGCGTCATCGAGGGCGACACGCCCGCGCAGAAGCGCGTAGAACTTGCCTCTAGCTTCAACGACACCGATGAGGTCCGCGTCATGCTCGTCTCCTTGAAAGCGGGCGGCACTGGCCTTAACCTCGTCGGCGCCGACATCGTCGTCCACCTCGATCCTTGGTGGAACGCCGCCGCCGAAGAGCAGGCCACCGACCGCGCCTACCGCCTAGGCCAGACCCGCCCCGTCACCGTCTATAAGCTTATCTGCCATAACTCCATCGAGGAGAAGGTCCTCAACCTTCAGGAGAGTAAGAAGGACTTAAGCGCAAGCCTAGTCAAAGAAGGCGACGCCCTCATCAAAAAGCTTTCCGCAGACGACATTTCTTATCTCCTTAGCTAAGATATTCCTTTAGAATATCGATATGATTAGAAACCCCCTCTACGAAAATGCGGTTATCATCGCCGATAGAAGCTCCCAAAAGAAGTTCCTAGACTATAGGAACGCTTTTCCGGATGCTTCTTTTTCTTTGCTCACCAAAGAGGAGGCGGAAGGGCTTTTCCTTTATCAATACGATGACCGCGCGGTCATTGAGCTATTGAAGCAAGGCTATGGGCTCTCTCTTAGCGTAGACATGCTTAAGGCCATGTCTTACTTCCAAAAAGGGAAGAGCTACCGCTCGAAGAAGCTTAACGCCCTGCTCCCTATCTTTAATTCGCTTCTAGATTCCCATCTCCTATTTAAGACCGCTTTCCCAGAGAGGTCTTTCTTAGGCAAAAGCATCATCATCGTTAACCTCGCTAAGCCCGATAGGCTGCTTGCCTTATTGACCTCCATCGGGGTGAAGAAAGAAGACATCCATATCGAGGGCAAAGCTTTCGATCCGACTCACCTTCCCTGCTTGCTGGAGTTTGATGATATCCATCAGGAAGTCGGCTACGTCTGCAACCGCATCGCAAACCTTCTTGATTCTGGGACTAGCCCCGAGGACATCTACCTCGCCGATTATTCCCAATCCTACCGTTACGATTTTGAGATCTTCTGCGGCGACTATGGCTTCTCCATCGATTTCCCATCCGAGAAGAACCTCATTGACCTATATTTAGGCAGGGAATTCCTAAAAACGTATGCCGAATCCCCTGACTTGGCGAAGACCTTATCCTCTCTTCAAGCAAGGTTCCCCGATGAGAGGAACTTCGCCTCCCTTGCCGTCTTGGTGGAACGCTATGAGATCCCGGGCTGGGATAAGGCAAGGCAAATCGAGTTATATACGAAATTGCTATCGCAAACGAAGGAGAGGAAGAACAAGCTCTCCAACGCGGTGAAGATCCTTGATGAAGACTTCCCCGTTTTGGGAAGCCACGTCTTCTACCTCGACTTTAACCTCGCCACTTCCCCAAGGGTCTATAAGGATAATGACTACCTTTTCGACTCCGAGAAGGAAGAGATTGGCATGCCTACCTCCCTCGCAAAGAACGAAGAGGCGAAGGAGCAGCTTAAGGCTTTCTTGACTTCCGAAGAGCTTGAGTGCCTCTCCTTTAAGGCAAGGCAGCAAAATGAAGCCTTCCATCCCTCTCCCCTTATTGGGGATTTAGGCTTAAAGACCATCCAGAATAAGGAGGAGCATTACCAATACTCCCGCCTCTATAGCGATTTCCTCGCCACGCATCTAGCCGATAGGCAACGGAAGTACCGCGCCAAAGATGAGCGCTTGGATTTCCTTTCCCATAACCTTACCCGCGACGTCTATACCTATAACCCGCAGTTTTGCTATTACGGCGGCTTAGATCCCGATAGGGAAAGGAAATATTCCTATTCCTCCGTCGATACCTATTACAAATGCCCCTTCCATTATTACCTGAACTGCGTTCTCCACATCAATGACCGCGAAATTAGCTGGCGAAGCAAGGTCGGCGATCTTTTCCATGACGTCTTCTCCCATATGCATGAGGAGGGCTTTGACCCTGATATCGCCTTTAATCGTGCAAAGGAGAAGATGAGCCAAGACCCGAAGTATGGCCCCTTCTCCGCAAGGGAAGAGGTGCTTTTGATCCGCCTAAAGGAAGAATGCAAGAAAGTCGTTTTGTTCATGAAGGAAAAGGAAAACCTCATGTACCACGCTTCCTTCTCCGCGGAATTTGACGTCGCCATAGAGCTTCGTGACCACGTTTGCCTAGGTGGGCGCATCGATAAGGCCATCCAAGTCGGCCCAAAGGAAAACCCCTGCCAATACGTGGTCTTCGTAGATTATAAGACGGGCTCTACCACCTTCGATGAGTCCCTTCTTGAGCATGGCCTATCCCTGCAGCTGCCCCTTTATTCCTTATTGGCGAGCCAAGATCCGAGGTATTCTGACTCAGAGATCCTCGGCCTCTTCATTCAGCCCGCCATCCCCGACAAAGTCGTGCCAAGCAAGAACAATACCTATGAGAAGGAGTTCCTCACCAACGTAAAGATGAATGGCGTCTACCTTCGCGACAAGGATGCCCTTAGCTACCTAGATTCCGGACTAGACTACGAGAATAAGGATACCCGTTCCTCCTCTTTCATCGCTGGGCTTACCCTCACCAAAGATGGAGACTTCTCCAAGAAAAGCGACCGCGCCAAGAGCAGGCAGAAGCTAGCGGAGTATGGGCAGATCGCCAAGGAGAAGGTCCTCTCCGCCGATAAGGCAATCACTTCAGGCCTATTCCCGATTGAGCCGAAATTGGCCAAAGGCAAAGTCGATTCCTGCGTATATTGCGAATATGGCGATATCTGCTACGTCAGGGATTATTTCAGAAAAGCGATACGCGTCAGCAAGAAAAAGAAAGGAGGCAACTAAGATGGGCGCCCCAAGATTTACTCCGAAGCAAAGAGAAGCCATCGATTTCAAAGCGGGCAATTGCCTCGTCGCCGCCGGTGCCGGCAGCGGCAAGACCGCCGTTTTGACCGAGCGCATCTATTGGCTGGTTGTACCTCCGCTCGATGAAGGGTTCTCTTCCCGTTACCGCGCCACCCATAATGGCGCCTGCTGGGGGCCGGATGATACGGAAACCGAACCCATCTTCCAAAGCTGGGATAAGGCTCCCGCCAAGCTTTCGCAGTTGCTCGTTCTAACCTTCACCAACAAAGCCGCCTATGAGATGAAGGATAGGGTCAGGCAGAAGATCGCATCCCACAAAGAGACCCGCGACCGTCTTCTCTCCGAAGTGGAGCAATCCTCCATCACGACTTTCGACGCCTATTCGTTGGACCTCGTGAAGACCTACCATTACGAAGTCGGCGTCGATGAGGTTCCCGCCATCGTCGACCAGACTCTTCTCAACGTCGAGAAGAAGCGCCTGCTCGATGAGATCTTCGAATCCCGTTATCAGGCGGCTATTTCTGGCGAGGACCCCGACTTCGAGCGCTTTATCTATGAACTTGCCTTGACCGATGATAAAGACCTGAAGCGATTCATCCTCGATATCGATGCCCTGGGTGACTTAAAAATCGATAAGGAGGCCTTCCTTTCTTCCTATATCGCGGAAGCCTATAGCGAGTCTTATGTGGAACTTCGCCTTCAGCAATACCTTGGCGCTGCCAAAGGCTATATCGAGTCTTATAAAGCCGGGCTTTCCCTTATCGAAAACGGCGATATCGTCCGCATCGATTCCGATTACCTTGACCCCGCTTTGGACTGCATCGATTGGGATGCTTTCTATCACTATTTCCAAAATCACCCTTCCTTCCCCCGCATCGCCAAAGACTCCTCGATAGAGGATAAATCGCTAAGAGAAAAGCTAAAGAAGAAGAACTGGGAGAAGCTAAAGGAGATGCTCGTTGGCGATGCCGCTACTTTGAAAAGTGACTACCTCGCCACCAAAGATAACGTCTCCCTCGCCATCGATATCGCCAAAGAGCTCGACAAGAGGCTCAATGCCTTTAAGCGCGACCATGCTTCCTTTGGCTTTGCCGATATCGCCTCCCTTGCGAGGAAGATCGTCAACAAGAAGGAAATCGGCGATTATCTGAAGAAGAAGTTCAAATTCATCATGGTCGATGAGTATCAGGATACCAGCGACCTGCAGGAGGCTTTGATCTCCGCGATCTCCAATAACAACGTCTTCTGCGTTGGCGACATCAAGCAGTCGATCTACCGCTTCCGCAACGCTAACCCCAAAATCTTCTCCGACAAAAACGATTCTTATGGCGAAGGAATCGGCGGAACCCTCATCACCCTCCCTCATAACTTCCGTTCTAGAAGGCAAGTCATCGAGTCCATCAACGCGATGTTCGCTAAGATCATGTCCAAGAACGTCGGCGGCGTGAATTATTCTGCTGGCCAATCCCTTGAGTTTGGCAACCATTCCTTTGATGAGACTGAAAACGAGGAGAACTACGGCCTCTCCATCTTCTCCTTCACCAAAGACGGCGCGATCCTTGATAACCAGCAGGAAGCAGAGATCATCGCCAAGGATATCCGCTACAAGGTGGAGCATGGCTATAGGGTCAAAGGAAAAGAGGGCTGGCGTCCCTGCGCCTATAGCGATTTTGCAATCCTCATGTCGAAGAAGCGCCCCTTCATCATGTATCAGAAGGTCTTCAACGACTATCAGATTCCCCTTTCCGTCTCTGACTCCACTAGCGAAGTCGATCCCGATGTCATCATCGTGCTCCGCAACCTCTGCCGGCTCACCCTCCTTCTTTCTAGTGGAGAAATTCCCGATGGGACGGCGAAGCACCTCTACGCCTCTTTGGCGAGGAGCTTCTTGTTTGAAATCCCAGAAGAAAGAGTCGCATCCGCCATACTTAAGGGCGACTATTGCGAGGAAGGGTTCTTCTCCTTGCTAAGGAAAGAGTCCTATCGCTTGGCGAAAATGCCGTTGCTAGATATCTGCTACTACTTCATCACCACTTTCAACTTGCCCTCTAAGCTCACCGTTTTAGGCGACATCCAAGAGAACCTAGAACGCGTCGAAGCCTTCTTGGATATGGCGAGAAGCTTCTCCGGATTTGGCTGGGGGCTAGAGGAGTTCGTCGCCTATTTCGATGACATGAAGGAATATGAAGAAGACATCGACATCGAGGCTAACGCCTTAGAGAAGAACGCGGTCAAATGCATGTCCATCCACGCCTCTAAAGGCCTTCAGTTCAAAGTCGTCTACTTCCCGCTTATGCAGGCCGAATTCAAAAAGACCGACATGGGCGCCACCTATTTCTCAGCCAAAGAGGGCACGGGCATCCTTTTGCCTAACGTCCATGCTTCTTCTAGCCCCCGTACCTTCATCTCATCCCTATATGGCAAGGGCAATGCCGAGGAAGAGGTCTCTGAGCGCATGAGGCTTTGGTACGTCGCCTTGACCCGCGCCGAGGAGAAGATGATCGTGCTGATGCCAAAACCGGAAGAAGAGGAAGAAGAGGACCCGGAGAATCCGCCCGCAGACAAGCGCCCACCCTCCATTGAAGGCAGCAACAGCTTCTATCACTTCATGCAATTTGCCGAGCCTTCTTGCCCGATTATCGATCTTGACGCGACCGACCATGAGCCAATTCGCGGCTCTACTAAGGAAGAATATGAGCAAGAGAAGCAGATTCTTGAAGAAAATAGATGCGAGAAGGAAGAACAAGGGGCTGGCAAGGTGATGGAAGAGGAGCCAAAGGCGGCAGAGGCTCCCGTTAACCCCTATCCGCTGCAATTCCGCCACGTCAATTGCCCCGGCATCATTGAGCCTAGCGTCCGCGCCTCCAAAGAGATAATGACGCCGGTTGATTTAGGCGCCCTTGCCTATGGCAATCGCCTTCACCGCTTGATGGAGCTAATCGATTTCAAAACCAAGGATACCTCCTTCATCCATTCTCCATACGAAAGAGAGATCGTCGATAAGGTCCTCTCCCTCGACTTATTTAAAGGCAGCGAGAACGCCAAGCAGTTCTCGGAGTATCAATTCAGCGCGGATGGCTCTATTTACGTCATCGACCTCTATTTGCTTTATGATGACCACATCGACCTCGTCGATTACAAATCCTCGAATATCGATGATCCTAATTACGAATCCCAGCTCTCCGTCTATGAAGCCTTCTTAAACAAGGCATATCCAGGCAAAAAGATTAATAAATACCTACTTTCCCTAAAACAAGGGGTGGCAAAAAGAGTATCCTAAGGATATGGAAGACAACGAGAAAGAAGAAAGACGGCGTTACGTGGAATTGCTCTCGGCCCTAGGCGTGCCAAGTGAGCTGAACTACGACTTCATCTACGATGTCTTCGCCACGGTAAAAAACGGCATGGGGGACGTGAAGAGCCAGAATCCTGCCCTTGCCAATATCGGCCTCAATGTCGCTGACTTGTCCCTTTATATCGCCAACGAGCATTGGTTCTACCTCTCCACCCATCCTGAGCTTGCCGCCAATAATGCCTATCGCGATGATGAAAAATACGTGAGCTACCTCGCTTCCGTCAGCTTGGATAAATATTACACCAACGAGAGGCTTGCTTTCCGCATGGGCAGCGTCGCCTCTAGGTTCCATCCTTCCCTAAGCACCTTAGACTTATATCTAAACTTCATCCTTGGCATGCTTAGCCGCTATAAGCAAGGCGACCCGGAACGCACCCTTATCGTCGATATCATGAATAAGGGCTTCCAGGTCTCCAAATGCGTCACCTCTTTGCTTGAAGGCGGCTATGAAACCGAAGCATTCTCCACCTGGCGCACCCTCCACGAGAACGAGTGCATCCTCAACGTCATCGTCAAATACGGCGAGCCCGTCATAGAGAAGTACCTCCGCCATATGACCTATGGCGTTGCCTTCCGCGGCGGCATCCCCTCCAAAGAGGAGACCGATGCCATCTTCGTCGAGATCAAAGATCGGATGAAAGCCATCGGACTAAAGAGCAAGGACATGAAGCGCTTCATCGAGTATGGATGGCTGCTTGGCGTGCCTAACGTCATGGCCATCGAGGGCTTCAAATTCAACTTCCGCGATGGCGTTGAACGCGTCGCGGGACTCTCTACCTATTCCAAGGTCTATGAGATGTCTAGCGAGGTTGCCCATAGCTCCCCGCTTCTTATCTACTCCAGGAAGAACTATTTCTTCTCCGTGACCCTTCTCTCCCTCTATGAATCCTTCTTCCGCTTGGAAAAGATATTCTCCACCCTTTATATGTCGACCGTCTCCGAGGAGGAGAAGGCGCGTTATGTGAGTATGCGAAACCTATATTATGGTGAGCTGCTTGCTTGCTTTGAAGCAGAGAAGAACCGCTTCGCATTGCTACATAAAAAGTAAAGGAAATCGTATCCGTGGCAGACGTGGATACGATTTTTGCTATTACGCAAAGATGATGGCTCCGTTGATGCTGATGGAATCTTTGCCAACGCGCTTTCTTTCATGGAGGTTCGCAAAAGCCTTGGAGAGCATCTGCCAGAAACTATCGGCCCCATTAGCCTTGCCATAATATTCGCCGATATCGATGGTGGCGTAACATTTAGGGCGACGAGAATAGAAACAGTACAGTTCCAACGCCCATGCCTATCAAAAATTCGGCAAAACGCAGCAATTTATAAAAGAATTTTTTAGAAAGATGGGCGTGCATCTCGACGATGAAAATGAAGACGGAAGTGAGGGTAAAAGCAGGCGAGGGCAGAAACTATCGCCCCAGAGGTTCATTATTTTGGAAAAGCCGTCCTCGTTTATGAACGATATTCAGAACACCAATATGATAATTACCTTGAGAATGGAACTGAGCGCATGAAAAGGCAAATAGGCGGCTAACCATTGATGGGGAAAACGTTTTTTAGCATTTTGGCTTTGGGAAAAAACCATAGTGGAAGAAGGCAAAAGAAAAGCGAAATTCTGCCTCAGGAGCTTTGCAAAGGCGTTCATTTTGCAGGAAACCTTTTTACTCTGTTTTTCATTGACGGCCTTCCTAGCAAACAATGCATAGTTTTCTTAATGGAAGCGCTAAACAAACTCTTTTAAAGCGTGAAAGAAGTGCTAATATGATGGAAACAGGGAGGTTCCACACCATGAAGTGCAAAGGAATTGCTGCGTGGCTTGCCATCAGCTGCCTCGCCGGATGCGGCGTCAACTGGAATGCGGCCATTGATTCCACCTACACCTATCGAGATTCCGACCGTTATTCACCCATGCCGGAAAGTGGTCTCAGTTTCCTAAACATCGCCACCATCAACCTCTCTTGGATCTCGGGCAACATCCGCCTTGTGGAGGCAGATCAAGGCGCTACGGTCACCGAAACTTCGACAGACATGCCCATGTACTATATGGTTGATGGCAATGTGCTTAATTTGCATTTTGTGAAATCGGGCACGAGCCACAAGAAATATGAAACCCTGAATAAGGATGTCAGGATTGCTGTGCCGAAGACCTTAAAGGCTCTTAACATCAATACCGTCGCCGGCAGCATCGAGGCCGCGAAACTGAATGTTGGAACCTTTGACATCGATAGCGTCTCCGCCAACGTCGTGATGGGAAATGTCACCGCGAATTACATCGATTTTGATACGGTCTCTGGAGAGTGTAGCCTCAACACCCTTACTAGCGTCACCGGCGTTTTTAACGCCGATCTAGATACGGTCTCCGGCGATTTCTCGGTAGGGCTATTGCAAGAGAATGGCTACTCCGTCTCGTTCAATACCGTCTCAGGCAAGTTCAGCAGCGAATACGATAATGCCTTAAGCTATGGCGAGATGAAGGCAAGAGTAAGCTTTGATTCGGTCTCTGGCAACTTCACCATTAAAAAGCGCAATTTGGATTACTGATAGCTGCAAAGGTGGGAAAACGGATGCCGTTTCCCTCTTTTTTGCAAAAGAAAACGGCCGACCCCTTCAGCGGGGCAACGGCCGTTACTCTTTTTGCGACGACTTTTAGAAGCAAAGCGCCGGATTCCTCATACGTCGGCGTAGCAGGAACCGCCAATGAATTCCCTCATCAAGGAATTGCTCGGGACCCACTTATCGTCCATATCGAGGAAGTACTTTAGCATCCTCATCAAGCGCAACGCAGTCGGATAATACGGAGAGTCCTTGTCGATCTTCGCAAGCAAGGGCATCGCATACTTCTTCATTACCGGAAGCTCATAGCTGAGCATGGAGTTGTAGACGTAATCGCTCCCTTCTTGATTGTCGTAGATCCACTTGAACTCGCCTTTCCTAACGCTCGGCCACATCCCAATCGTTTCCTCGGCAGAAGATCCGCGGAACTTGAAGTCGCGGACGATCCTGCGGATGAGGCGAAGATCGGTAAGAGAAAGAGGATTGTGGTCGTCGAGGTTAATCTGAGCCTGCGGCGAGATAAAGATTTTAAATTTCTTGGACTTCGGAATATCCAAAGTCATGCGGTCATTGAGGGCGTGGATGCCTTCAATGATGACTGGCTCGTTCTTTCCTAGCTTTAAGGTTCTGCCAGGGACGGCGTGGCCAAGCGTGAAGTCGAAACGGGGAAGCGTAACCTCTTCGCCAGAGATCAACTGATACATGTCTTTGTTAAACTTCTCGATATCGAGGGCTTCGATGGACTCATAGTCGGGCTTGCCATCCTCACCAAGAGGAGTGGATCCCTTCGGAAGGTAGTAGTCGTCCATGGAGATGCGGACCGGGTTGATGCCGCGGCTCATAAGCTCGATGCGGAGACGGTTGGCGAAGGTGGTCTTGCCGGAAGAAGAAGGGCCGGCGATGCAGATGAGGGAGATATCATCGATATCGTCCTGGATCATCTGGCCAAGCTCGCAGAGCATGCGGTTATGGCGCGCTTCGCAGAGGTTGATGAACTCGATGTCGCCTTTGTTGACGATGCAGTTATTGATGCCGGCGACCTGGTCGCTGCCGACGATCTTCGCCCAGTCATGGGATTCGCGGAGGGCGCGGGAGAAAGTCGGGGCGTCTTCGAATTCAGGGATCTCGCCGTTGCATTCGGCGCGCGGGTACTGCAGCAAGAAGCCTGGCGCATATAGGCGAAGCTTGTACTTGCGGATGTAGCCGGTGCTTGGGACCATGTGGTGGTACATGTAATCGATGTAGCCATCGCATTCATAGAGGTGGACGGTCTTCTCAGGACGGTAGTCGAGGATGGCGAGCTTATCGTCATAGCCTCTCTCCTTGAAGATGTTCGCGGCCTCTTCGTTAGAGACGATAAGGCGCTTTAACGGGTAGTCGGCGTTAACGATGGCTTCGATCTCATGGTTGATGCGAAGCAGCATCGCGGTGCTCGCGACGACGTTGGAATTAAGGATGTGAATGGAGACGCAGCGGGAAACGTTATAGGCGAAGCGAATCTTCATGTCCGGATAGCAGCGGTGGAAGGCCATCGCGACGATGTAACGCAAAGAAGCTTCATATGGCTTGATGGCTTCGGGATCCTTAACGGTGAGGAACTCGACGTTGGCATCATAATAAAGTTCGTAGTTCAATTCTCTGACGCGGTTGTTGACCTTGGCGGCGATAATGGATTTATCGGCGTTAGAATCGCCAAGGATCTCTAGAAGGGAAACCTTACGCTCGTATTCTTTGGTCTCCCCGTTGTTTAGGGTAACTTTGAAGTTCATTCATGTTTCCTCCTTTCTTTGATGGCGGCGCCTGTTTGATTTTGCTCAAATCGGCGGCTGGCCTAAGAGAATGGCCAGCGGGTAATAATAGTTTGTAACCGCTTACAAATCAAGCGCCAATTGATGAATCGATGCAAGTACCGATTTCCTTCCATGTCAGTATTTCGATGCAGAAACCATCATTATATTCATCGAACCAAACCTTTGTGAATATCTTTGCTACACTTTTTCCGTTTCTCATGGAAAAATATATGCAACATTTCAAATGTACCTACAAACCCACAGGGCATGGACATCGAGGGTTCGCTTATGAAAGAAGAGAAGTACGAAGTCATCGGCAGGGCAGACCTGGCGCTTTTGGAGTCCTCGCCTTTCGCCATCGCCGCCTATACCTTTAAAGATGGGTGCATCATCACTCTTCTTGTCTCCGATGGCCTTCTTGCCCTTCAGGCCCCCGGCATGAGCAGAGAAGAGCTCATCTTCCAATTTAACCACGACATGTACCGCAACGTACTGGCGGAGGACACCCCACTCATCACCGCCAAGGCCAGGGGCTTCGCCCTCAACGGCGGCAAATATGATGCGATCTACCATGAAGCCCTATATGGCAAGGACTCCTATGCGGTCATCCACGCCTATGGCTATCACCTAATGCTGGAAGATGGCACCCGCATCGCCCTCGTTCAATACGACGATGTCACCGGCGCCGTCGATAATGGCGTGAAGAGCCAGCAGAGCTTTGCCTCCTCCATTAAGAACATGCTTGATGCCTCTGAGGTTGGCTCCCTCATCGTCGCCGTCGATACCCATGAGGTCCTTTTCGCTAACCGCGCCTTCAAGAAGATGCTCGGCATCACCCGCAATATCGACTCGGCCATGCCGATTGAGGAATTCTTGCATCCTGAAATAAAGAACTACGAATTCCCCTTCGAATACTATCTAAGCAACAACGGCGGTCTCCTCGTAGGCGCAGACTCCTCCAAGGAAGCTTTCATCCGCATCTATAAATCCTCTTTTGAGGAACGCGAGGTCTACGTCATCAACGCCTCTTCCTATGATGAGAGGTTCTATGATGCCCTTACCCGCCTCCCCAACTATTCCTATTTCAAAACCCGCAGCGTCGAGATGGATGCGAAATACCGCGCTAACGGCACCCCCTGCATCGTCTATTTCGGACTTGAGGGATTAAGCGTCTATAACAACAACTTCGGCTTCTCCGCCGGCGATAAGCTCATGAAGGATGTCGCCGATTCCCTTCGCGAGCTTTTCCCCCACGATCTTCTCTGCCGCCTATCGCAGGCCCGCTTCTTGGTGATGTGCGACCTTCTCACCGCGGAAGAGCGCGCCCTCAAGGCCATTGAGCATCTTGCCTGCGTTAAGCTTGGCGGCAGCCTCCATTCCTATGCTGGCCTATATAAGGTCGAAGAGGAGATGAAGAACATCTCCATCGCCGCCGATAGGGCCAAGCTTGCCTATTACCGCGCCAAAGAGGCCAATACCCCGACTTTCTTCTATATCCCCGAGCTCTCCAAATCCTATGAGCTCACCGATTTCTTAGCCGCTAACCTAGATAAGTCTTTGGCTAGAGGCGATATCAAGGTCTTCTACCAGCCCATCGTCCATACCCTCTTTGGAACCCTGACTTCCTTTGAGGCCCTCACCAGATGGTATGACGCAGATGAAGGAGTCATCTCCCCAAGCGTTTTCGTCCCCGCCCTTGAACGTACCCGCCTCATCCACCGCCTCGATATCTATGTCGTCAATAAAGTGGCCGAGGATATCCGCGCAAGGCTTGATGCCGGCCTCCCCGTCGTCCCAGTCTCCTTTAACCTTTCCCGCGCCGATTTTCAGAACTGCGATATCTTCGATGAGGTTGAGAAAGCGCTCCAACTCCATAACGTCCCGCGCGATTTGGTCCGCGTCGAGATCACCGAATCCCTTCTTGCGGGCGAGGACTCCCTCCGCTTGTCGGTCAAGCGCTTCCGCGATGCCGGATATCAGGTCTGGATGGATGATTTCGGCTCAGGCTATAGTTCCCTAAACATTCTTAAGGACTGCGAATTCGATGAATTGAAGCTGGACATGGCCTTCCTTTCTAGCCTTAACCAGAAAGCGAAAAAAATTGTCTGCGCCACCGTGAAGATGGCAAAAGACATCGGCGTCTCGATCATCGCGGAAGGCGTAGAGACGCAAGAGCAGCTAGACTTCCTCCGCTCAATCGGCGTTGAGAAGATCCAGGGCTTCTATTTCGGCCGCCCCCTTCCCTTGGAGCAAGCCCTTGCTAACTTAGAGAAAAACGACATCCGCTTCGAGACGCCAAAAGAAGCAAGCTATTTCGATAAGGTCGGCGAGGCCAATCTCCTCTCGGAGAAAGCCGTTGCTTTGGCGGAGGTATCCGAGCGCGGCATCTCTTGCCTTGCCTATAACGACCGCTTCGGCGAAGGGCTCAAAGCCTTAGGCAGAAGAAAGCCGATGTTCAACGTGCCGGTCATCGACGACGAATATGAGCTCTATGGCAAGATCGAGAAAGCCTGCAGACGCGCTTCCTTCAACAAGGCAGCCTCGCATATGAACTTCACCGAGAATGGCATACTGTGCCTTCTGGAAGCGGAAGAAGTGGCCGCCGTCCCTTCTCGCGCCGCCTATCGCTTCACCCTCACCAATGTCTCTGGCAGCTTCTCGGAAAGGGAGCTTATGGGCGTAGACCGTACCCTTAACGCGATGTATTCGCTCTATCAGCTTATCGCCAAGGTCAACGTCTCCGACCGCACCTTCCAGACGGTCTATTCCGAACTTGAGCTTTCCTATAAGGATTCTGAGGTCCTAAAGCCCTTCTTCATGGAAACCATCGACTCCATGGTTCACCCAGACGATATGGCTAGATGGAAAGAGTTCTCCAACCTTGCCAATTGGCCAAGCCTCACCGGCAGCAACAGCCACCGCAGCGATAAGACCTATTTCCGCTTCCTTGGCAAAGATTCCAAATACCAATGGATGGCTCTATTGCTTATCCGCAACGGCGATGACGATGATTACATTCTTTCCGCTTACCGCGTCGAAGACCCCGAAAACATCGATTACCTAAGCTCCCGCTTTGCCTCCAGCAAGCGTTACTCCATGGCCGAATCTGACGCCCTTACAGGCCTTCTTAACCGCTTCGGCTTAGACCGCTACGCCAAAGAGTACTTCAGGGAGGATCAAAATGACCCCGCCGTCATCTTGACCATCGACCTAGATAACCTCAAGTTCATCAATGACCTCTGCGGCCACGCCATCGGTGACTCCGCCATCAAGACGCTGACCGAGAACCTCCATGCCTACTTTGGCGATAATTCCCTTATCTGCCGCACTGGCGGAGATGAATTCCTGGTCTTGCTGAAAAACCGCGACCTAGAGATGGCTTTGCCTTTGATCAATGCCTTCGTCAAAGCGAAGAAGACCTACTATTACCAAGGCATGGCCCATAACTTCACCGCCTCCATCGGCATCGCCACCTATCCTGATCAATCCCGCGACTTCAATCAGCTTCTTGCCTATGCCGATGCGGCCGCCTACTACGTGAAGATGCATGAGAAAGGCCAAGCCAAGGTCTATGAACCCTCGATGGGGCGGATGAGCCGCAGCCAGCTTGCCTTCAATCTCCAAGACATCGCCGCCGGCATGCCTGGCGCCATCCTTGTCTATAAGGCCACAGGCGAGGAGGAGATCCTCTTCGCCAACAATGAGCTCGTGAAGATGATGGACTGCGATGACCTTGAGGATTTCCTCGACTTCACCTCCCATTCCTTCAGGAACTTCGTCTATCATGGTGATATCGATAGGGTCGAGAAGGACATCTGGCGGCAGATCCATCGCGAGAAGGGCGAGATGCTCGACTATCTCGATTACCGCATCAAGACCAAGGCTGGCAAGATCAAATACATCAAGGACGCTGGGCGTCTGGTGAACTCTCCTTTCTATGGTGAGATTTTCTATGTCTATCTCTATGAGCACGAGAAAAGCGAGACTATAGCGGAGCGATAAACGTGCTGAATTCGATAGCCGAATCCTCACCTTTTCTATCACGGAAGGACTCCTGCGGTTTCCTAACTTTAGGAAAGCGCGTCGATAAGCCCGATAATAAAGGGCGGAAAAGAGGATGAATTATGAAGGGAAACATGGTCTACCTGCAGTCTGGCGGCCCCACCGCCGTCATTAACACGAGCCTTTTGGGCGCGATTATGGAAGCAAGGCTCCATACTGACGAGATCACGGGGATCTATGGCTCCCGCCATGGCATCGAGGGATTGCTTAACGATGACCTCATCGATTTAAACGCCGAGGAGCAGGGGCAACTCGATCTCCTCACCCAGACCCCCGGCGCGATCTTGGGCACCTCCCGCACTCGTTTGCCTTCTAACATCAACGACCCCGAATATGAGACCGTCCTCTCTACGCTGAAGCGCCATAACATCACCTATGTCTTCGTCAATGGGGGCAACGACTCGATGGACACCTGCAGCAAGCTCTCTCTCCTTTGCAAGGATAGGAGCTTGGATATCCGCGTCCTCGGCATCCCCAAGACCATTGATAATGATCTTGCCATCACCGATTTTTCCCTAGGATTCCCAAGCGCCGCCAAAGCGGTCATCAACGAGGTACAATCCCTCTATATCGATGCCGCCAGCTTTGGCAAAGGAAAGGTCTATATTGCTGAGATCATGGGCAGGCAGGCGGGATGGCTCGCCGCCAGCTCCTCCCTTATCCCCTCCCCCTACACCCCGGACCTCATTTTGCTGCCAGAGGCTAAGCTAGATGTGGAGCAGATTATGGCGAAGATCAAGGATACCTATGAGAAAAAGCACGTTTGCATGGTCGTCGTCAGCGAAGGCGTCATCTTCGACCGCGACTTGAGCGCTACCCACGTCGACGCGTTTGGCCATCCTGAGCTAGAAGGCGTCTCCCGCCATCTCCTATATAGGCTAAAGAAGCTAGGCTACCCCTGCCGCGACATCGTTTTCTCCATCCCCCACCGCTGCGAACCGAGCTACCTGTCTAAGTTCGACCTAGACATGGCCTCGAAAGCGGGGCGCTTTGCCGTAGTTGAGGCAATAAAAGGCGAATCGGGCAAGATGGTCGCCATCAAAAGGGAAGAGAACCATTTCTCCTATTTCCTCGCTGATGTTAGCAAGATCGCCAACGTCGATAAGAACTTCCCCGCCTCATGGATCAATCCTGACTATTCCGTCTGCGGAGAGTATAAAGATTACCTAAAGCCCCTCATCGAAGGGGAGCCAACGTTGCGTTATCAAGGCGGAATCCTCTTGCATACAACTCTGAAAAATAAGAGAGTTAAATAAGAAAATAACAACTTACCGAAAGACGTAGATTCCTACAGAAGTAATTAATACTGCTGTATAGATTTGTGCACCTAAGTATGGTTATTTAGGTTTGCAAAGGAGTTGTGTAAGTCTTATGATAGTCGCGTTTGCCTATTACATATGTAATAAGGGCAGCGACGTGAAAAGAAACTCTATGAGCAAATTGTCTACTTGGTATATCTCCGCAAGCGAAACGAAGAGAAACGTCTTCGTACTTTGCTGCGTCGCCATCGTTGGCTTTGCATCTTTATGCCTCTTCTTCCTCCTTGGCAACCCTGGCCTTCCCCTAGGTTGGCTATTGGGAAGCCTTGTCGGCATGCTCTGCTATTTATCCAACGTCTTCGGCGCGAAGAACCTCACAGGTGATGCCGCCAATCCCAAAGGGAAAGGGGTTGCCATCACCGTCGGACTATTCTTCCTCCGTTTTGCCTTGATAATCGGCGCCCTCGTCCTCTCGGCGATGTGCACCTTCAAATGGAAGAACTCCATGCTCTCCATCTGGAGTGTTGGGGCCGGATATTTCCCCATGGTTATCGTGCTCGCCATCGGAGCCATCGCCTCCGATCGGCGTTATAAGAAACTAGAGGAAGAAGCAAAAGAGAATCAGGAGGAAGGCAAATAATGGATTTCCTTACCTTTGACGGCGCCCTCGACAAAGTCGTCGACGCCTTCAAAAACGGCTGGTCCACCTTTGAGCTTACCGGACCCGTCATCGTTTCCTTGCTCATCATGGGGATCGTGGCGCTGCTGTCCATTTATGTCGGCATCCGCGCATCCTTCCAGGACCCGCTAAAAAGGCCGAAGGGCCTTCTTAACCTCGCCGAGATGTTCGTTTCCTGGGTCGATAACTGGGTCGTTGAGAACATGGGCGTGAAGCCAGGCACCAATTGGGGCGGCTACTTCACTGCGCTATTCTCGTATCTGTTCCTCTCCTTCATCTGGAGCATCACCGGCATGAGAAGCGTCATCGACTACCTTCTCGTCCCCTTCACCCTTTCCTGCATCATGTTCATGATCATTCAGATCGTGGCCTTGAAGCATCAGAAATTCGCCTATTTCCACCGTTACATCGAGCCAGTCTTCTTCTGGCTTCCGATCAACCTCATCACGATGTGGGCGCCGATCATCTCGACCTCGCTTCGTATGTTTGGCAACGCCCTCGCCGGCTCTGTCATCCTCGCCCTCATCGACTGGGCGCTGCAGAGCCTCTCGGCCCAGCTCTTCGCCTTCATGGGAGAGTGGGGCCGCATCTGGTTGAGCCCGATCCCCCTTGCGATCCTCAACCTTTACTTCGGCTTATTCTCCGGGTTCGTGCAGACCCTCGTATTCGCCTCGCTTAACGCGGTTTGGATCGGAGCGGAAATCCCCTCCGAGGAACCGATGGGCGTGACGGAGCAGGTCATTCGTCCCGAAGCCAATAAGGCCCAATAAAAACCATATAAAGAGAACTTAGGAGGTTAATTATGGGATTCTTCAATATGTTGGCGACCATCATGCCGGTCTTCGCCGATGCCAGCCAGACTGGCCTAATCGCAATCGGCGCTGCCATTGCCGTTTGCTGCGGCACTTTCTCCGCTGTCGGCGAAGCTCTTGTCTGCTGCCACGCCATCGACGGCATGGTCCGCAACCCGGAACAGGCTGGCAAACTTCGCTCCACGATGATTCTTGCCGTCGCTCTTTGCGAATCGACCGCAATCTACGCATTCGTCACCGCCATCCTTATCTTGTTCACCCTTTAATCTGAAAGACAGCAACCACTATGCTCGATACGATTCTATTCACAACTAGAATCCTTGCAGCGAGCGGAGAGGACGCCATCAGTAAGGATGATCTCATCTCGAAGATCTTCCCGACCCATCCTTGGGACCTCGTCGTCCAGCTCATCGCTTTCCTTTTGCTAATCGCCATCGTCACCTTCCTCGGCTACAAACCGGTGAAGAAGCTTCTTAAGAAGCGCGCCGACTACGTGCAAGGACAGATCGCGGAAGCGCAGGAGAAGAACAAGGCCGCCGAATTGGCCGCCTCCAAAAAGGAAGAGACCATCGCTGAAGGTCGCCTAGAAGCCGAGCGCATCGTCAATAACGCCAAAAAGACCGCCGAGGAGTCCGCCAAATCCATCCGCGCGGAAGCCGAGGCCGATGCCGAGGCTAGACGCGCCAGGGCCGACAAGGAGATCGAAGAGGCCAAAGAGGCATCGCTAGAAGAGGTCAAAGCCTCGATCGTCGATGTCGCCCTCAGCGCCTCCAGCGCTTTGCTAGGGCGCGAAGTCGACTCCGAAGACAATCGAAAGCTCGTCTCCTCTTTTGTCGACAACTTGAAGGAAGAAGGTAAGTAATCATGGATGAGGTCACCTCTAACTATGCTTCCGCGCTCTTCTCCCTTTCGCAGGCGTCGCTGCATCGCAAATATCTAGAAGCCCTTGAAGGGTTCAATAAGCTCCTTGTGGAAGAGCCTACTTTCTATGCGGTCCTACGTTCCTATAACGTCAGCAAAAAGGAGAAGGAAGAGCTCATCGACCAAGCAAGCAGAGGCTATGGCCTACCCGCCCTTACCAACTTCATCAAAGTCGTGTCTTCCCATCACCGCATCTCCTCCTTCGAGAAGATCGTGAAGGCTTACGCAAGCCTCCTAAATGAGGAAGAAGGGGTCAAGGAAGGCGTTGCCTATTCCGCGGAGAAGCTATCGAAAGAGCAGCTCTCCAGCATTGAGGAGGCTTTGGAAAAGAAGCTCTCATGCAAGGTAAAACTGACTAACCGCGTCGAAGAGACCCTCCTTGGGGGCGTCAAGGTCGCCATCGACGGCAAAGTCTATGATGGCAGTTTGCGCAACAAGCTGCTTGAACTACAGAAAACACTGAAACGTGGAGGTAAATCGCTATGAAGATCGATTCCAGCGAAATCACTTCCCTTCTAAAGGCCCAGATCAAGGGCTATGAAGGAAAGCTAGAGACCGACGATGTCGGCACCGTCATCTCCGTCGGAGACGGCATCGCCCTTTGCTATGGCCTCGATAAGGCGATGCTAGGCGAATTGCTGCTCTTCCCCCATGACGTTTATGGCATGGTCATGAACCTCGACGCCGAGGATGTCGGCGCCGTACTTCTTGGCGATGATAGGGAGATCATGGAAGGCGACACCGTCAAACGCACCCATAAGGTCGTTGAGGTTCCCGTCGGAGACGGACTCCTTGGCCGCGTCGTCAATGCCTTGGGCCAGCCCATCGATAATTCCAATCCCATCCCCTATACCAAGACCCGCCCGATCGAGCGCATCGCCCCGGGCGTCATGACCCGTAAGAGCGTCGATACCCCGCTTGAGACCGGCATTAAGGCCATCGATGCCATGATTCCTATCGGACGCGGCCAGCGTGAGCTCATCATCGGCGACCGCCAGACCGGCAAGACCGCCATCGCCCTCGACACCATCATCAACCAGAAGGGCAAGAACGTGAAATGCGTCTACGTCGCCATCGGCCAGAAGAACTCTTCCGTCGCTAGTCTGGTCGAGAAGCTAAAGACCCTTGGCTGCATGGATTACTGCACCGTGGTCGCCGCCACCGCTTCCGAGTCCGCCCCGCTTCAATACATCGCTCCCTTCGCCGGCATGGCGATGGCGGAGGAGTGGATGGAGCAGGGACAGGATGTCCTCATCGTCTTCGATGACCTCTCCAAGCACGCCGTCGCCTACCGCACCCTCTCCCTCCTTTTGAAGAGAGCCCCGGGTCGCGAAGCCTATCCTGGCGATATTTTCTATCTCCATTCCCGCCTTCTTGAGCGCGCTTGCCGCTTGGCCCCGGAATATGGAGGAGGCTCCATCACCGCCCTCCCGATCATCGAGACCCAGGCCGGTGACATCTCCGCCTACATCCCGACCAACGTCATCTCCATCACCGATGGCCAAATCTTCTTGGTCGTCGATTACTTCAATGAGGGCCAGCGCCCTGCTATCGATTCTGGCTTCTCCGTCTCCCGCGTCGGCGGCGCCGCCCAGACCAAAGCGATGAAATCCGTCGCCAAATCCCTAAAAATTGAGCTCGCCTCCTATCGCGAAATGCTAAGCTTCTCGCAGTTTGGCAGCGACCTAGACCCCGCCACCAAGAAGATCCTTTCTCACGGCGCCGTCTTAATGGAGACCCTCAAGCAGAAGCAATATAGCCCCTATCCGCTTTGGAAGCAGGTCCTTGAGCTCTATGCCGTCAAGAACAGGTATCTCGACGACCTAGAGAAGAAGGAAGTTCTCCCCTTCCTGGCTGGATTAGACGAATACTTCGCCGCCAACTATAAGGAAGCCATCGATACCCTAATGGAGAAGAAGGCCTTCGACGATGCGCTGACCGCCACCTTCGAAAAGGGCGTTTCCGAATACAAAAATAGCAGAAAGAAGCAGTAAGCATGGCATCCGGTCTTAACAAAACCAAAAGGCGCATCGCGAGCGTGAAGAATACGCAGAAGATCACCAAGGCCATGGAAATGGTCGCCACCGTGAAGCTCAAGCGCTTCAAGGATGCTTTCGAAAATGGCGAACCTTACGCCTCTAACTGCGCCTCTATCATTCGCTACCTCGCTTTCCTTGAAAAAGAAGATAGCGAAAAGCGCGAGGTCGCGCCAAGCCATTACCTATTGGAGAACGAGAAGGCAATGGGAACCCTCTACATCGTCATCTCCTCCAACCTTGGCCTCTGCGCCGGCTATAACAACAACCTCTATAAATACATCGCCGAGCACTTCGATCCGGAAAAGGATACCCTTGCCCCCATCGGAACCAAGGCGGTTACCCATTATTCCCATGACGATAAGACCAAACATCTCGATATGGACTTCGCGGGCCTTGATCTCTCCACCGACCTCCGCCTTCTCCATGAAGCCGCGAGGAAGGTGAAGGAGCAATTCAACTCCGGAGACTACAAGAAAGTCGTCTTGGTCTATACCCATTACGTCAATTCGCTCCGCTTTGAGCCGAGTGAGGAAGTCTTGCTCCCCCTCTCTAGCGATTATGTCGGCGAACCCTATGAGGCCTATGCGCCAAGGCTGCTAAGCGCAACCCCGCGTGAGCTCATCCACGAGGTCCTCCCGACTTATCTAACGAGCTCCATCTTCTATAAGCTCATCGAAAGCCAGCTCTCCGAGCAGGCTTCTAGACGCAGCGCGATGGAAAACGCCAACGACAACGCCGATGAGCTGCTTTCTAAGCTTACCATCGAGTACAACAAAGCAAGGCAAACCGCGATTACGCAGGAGATCGTCGAAGTCGTCTCCGGCGCAAGCGCCCAATCTTAATAGGGAGGAAAACAATGGAAAAGAAAAGCAAAATCAATAAAGGCGTCATCGTAGAGGCCGTCGGCCCGGTCGTCGACGTCAGGTTCGAGGATGGACACCTCCCCGAGATCTTAACCGCGCTAGAGGTCAACCAGGGCGAAGGCAAGAAGCTTGTCATCGAGGTCATGCAGCACATCGGCGATGACGTCGTCAGAGCCGTCGCCATGGGCTCCACCGATGGACTTGTCCGCGGCATGGAGGTCATCGACACCGGCGCCCCGATTAGCGTCCCGGTCGGCCCAAAGACCCTCGGCCGCATGTTCAACGTCCTTGGCAACCCCATCGATGGCGGCCCCGCCCTTACGCAAGAGAAGCACATGCCGATCCACCGCGCTGCCCCGACTTTCGCTGAGCAATCGGTCAAGCACGAGATCCTCGAGACCGGCATCAAGGTCATTGACTTGCTCTGCCCCTATATCAAAGGCGGCAAGATCGGCCTATTCGGCGGCGCCGGCGTTGGCAAGACCGTCCTAATTCAGGAACTCATCTTCAACATCGCCAAAGAGCATAACGGCACCTCCGTCTTCGCCGGCGTCGGCGAGCGTAGCCGCGAGGGCAACGACCTATATTTCGAAATGAAGGAATCTGGCGTTCTCGCTAAGACCGCCCTTTGCTTCGGTCAGATGAATGAACCCCCGGGAGCCCGTATGAGGGTCGCCTTAAGCGCCCTTACCATGGCGGAGTATTTCCGCGACGTCGAGCACCAGGACGTCCTTCTCTTCATCGATAACATCTTCCGCTTCACCCAGGCAGGGTCTGAAGTCTCCGCGCTTCTTGGCCGTATGCCTTCCGCCGTCGGCTATCAGCCGACCCTTGCCACCGAAATGGGCCAGCTTCAGGAGAGAATCACCTCCACTAAGGATGGCTCCATCACCTCGGTTCAGGCAATCTACGTCCCGGCTGACGACCTTACCGACCCAGCTCCGGCCACTACCTTCTCCCACCTTGACGCCAAGACCCTTCTTGACCGCAATACCGCGGCATTAGGCATCTTCCCAGCCGTCGACCCGCTGGAGTCTTCCTCCACCGCACTTGATCCCAACATCGTCGGCGAAGAGCACTACGAGGTCGCCCGCGGCGTGCAGATGCTCCTTCAGCGCTACAAAGAGCTTCAGGACATCATCGCCATCCTCGGCATCGACGAGCTCTCTGATGAAGACAAGGTCATCGTTAACCGCGCTAGACGCGTCAGGAACTTCCTCTCTCAGCCGCTTCGCGTCGCCGCTGCCTTCAATGGCCAGCCTGGCGTCTACGTCCCCGTGTCGGAGACCGTCAGAGGCTTCAAGGAGATCCTCTCTGGCAAATACGATAGCCTCCCCGAGGCCGCCTTCCTCTATTGCGGCACCATCGAAGAGGTGGTCGCGAAAGCCGAGGAGCTTAAGTGATTATGATAGAGCTGGAAATCGTGACCCCCACGGGCATCTTCTTTTCTGGCGAAGTCTCCTCCTTTACCGTTCCAAGCTGCAAAGGACCGCTATTGATCGAGGGTCGCTACACCCCGATCTATGAGAAACTTTTGCCTTATGGCGTATTGAAAATCGTCGATAAAAAGGGAAACCGCTTCTTCGCGATCTTCGCGGGCCAGGTTTCCGTAGACGATAAGAAAGCGCTTATATGTTGCGAGGACATTGAGGACGGCTACGATATAGATATCGCAAGGGCGATCGCGAGTCGCGACCGCGCTCAGGACCGTCTTTCCCACGTCGACCCCAACTTGGATGTCGCCAGGGCTAAGGCGAGCCTAGAGCGCGCGCTTGCCCGCATCTCCGCGAAATCCTATGCCGAAGGGGGCAATTAGCGTATGAATTTTATCTTCGTATCTCCGAACTTCCCCGTCCGTTACTTCAAATGGGCGGAAGCTCTGAAAGATCATGGCGTCAACGTGTTGGGAATCGGCGATTCCCCATACTTCGATGTCCATCCTAGGCTTAAGGCGGCTTTGACGGAATATTTCTTCGTCGCCGATATGTCCAATTTCGAGGATATGAAGAAGGCCGTCGCCTATTTCCAGTCCAAATACGGCAAGATCGATTTCATCGAATCCGACAATGAGTGGTGGCTGGATATGGATGCGAAGCTGCGCAAGGAGTTCAACATCGACACCGGCTTCTTCCCAGAGCAGATGGAGGCCATCAAGGCCAAGTCCGCGATGAAGAAGTACTTCGAATCCGCCGGGTGCAAGACGATGCGCTATGTCCTCGTCAAGGGACCAGAAGACCTAGATAAGGCCAAAGAGCTCGCCTCCAGGGTCGGCTATCCTCTCTTCACCAAGCCTAACGTCGGCGTCGGCGCGGCCGATTCCTTCCCTTTGAAGGATGAAGCTGCCCTAGAAGAGTTCCTCTCCCGAAAGCTTCCCGTCACCTATATCATCGAAGAGTACGTCGAAGGATACATCGTCTCCTTCGATGGCGTCTGCAACCTTGAATCCGACGTCGTCTTCTGCACGACCGACCATTTCCCTAAGCCGGTTGCCCAGGTGGTCAATGGCCTTGAGGATGAAGGATATTACAATGTCCCGTTCAGCCTGCCGATGAACGACATCGATTCCTTCGCCTTCGAGCAGGTTGGCAGAAAGGTCGTCAAGGCCTTCGGCATCAAGAAGAGGTTCTTCCATATCGAGTTCTTCGTCCTCTCTAAGGATAAGGAAGGACTTGGGAAGAAGGGCGAATTCGTCGGGCTGGAATGCAATATGCGTCCGGCTGGCGGCTACACCCCTGACCTCATCAACTACGCCAATAGCCTCTCTTGCTATGAGCTTTACGCGGATATCATCTGCTACAACGAGAACCGCCAGAAGCTCGATGGAGAGAAGTTCTATGCCTGGAGCTCCTCTAGGCGCCTCAATCTCCGCTACGCCCATAGCGAAGATGAGATCTTAGAGAAGTATAAAGACGCCATGTGCATGCATGGCCGCTACCCCGCCCATATGGCTGACGCCATGGGCGACCTCTACTATTATGCCCGTTTCAAAACCTACGAAGAAGGCGTTGCCTTCGACGAGTACGTCCGCGAAAAGAAGTAGGGAAACAGTAAGGATAACGCGCGCTGAACCGACGCGCGTTTTCTTTATGAGCAATGTAAGGGAGCCTAGAATGAAGTTTTAGCGGGGGGGGGGAGCTTAATTCTCTCGTTATATTGTCCAGCGGAATAGCTAGGCGCTAAAGCGTTATATCTTTGCTATTGCGGATAAAGGCCTTTCCTCTTCGTAATAGGCGGTTAAGAAAGCATTCGCTTCCTCCCCAGTGGCAAAAGACACCTCTCCCTCGCCTTCTATAACGTATTTGACCCCGTCTTCGCAAGCGGAAGCTTTCTCTTCCTCAGAAAGACTGCTCGCGTCTAGGATGGCGATTTTGCTTTTGCTTCTGATCGCGACTTGATAAAGGGAAGAGGGGATCGCGGAGGTGGAGGCGTTGCCATAGATGATGCCCGGTGCCTTCTTTTCGGCGACGAAGCGATTGAAGCTCTCTAGGCTATGGAAGCGGTAAACCTCTGCGCGGTTAACCTTTTCCTGGAGGTAGCTTAGGACTTTGTAAGGGGAATCCATATGGCCGTTATAGGCGAATCTAGTGGATTCTCTAGAGGTCAATATATAGGAAATCGGGAAGGCGACGGATTCGGAAAAATAGGTTGGATAATCGATTTGGACGCGATTACGGACGGCCCTGATGTTAGTTAGGTCGGAGAGGCTATCGGTATAGATGAGCTTAATATCGTAACGGCTTTCTTTTATTGCCTTAACAAAGTTAGGCTCCAATCGGAGGCAGTGGCTGCAGTCTCCCGCGGCGAAAAGCACAAGCGAGTCCTCGCCCGCCTTAAGCGAATTGACAAGCTCGTTGCCAGAGACTTGATGAGCAACGTCTAGATAATGGGAAGCGGAAGAAGAATAAAGGATATCGCCATTTTGGAAGATGGTCGGAAGCGATTCGTCATAGGCTTTCCCCGAATCGAAAACCGGCTCTTCATTAGAAGAGGAGCAAGAGGCGGCTAGAAGGATCAAGAAGAGGATAGGCAAGGACTTTTTCATCGCTGGAATTATATAGGAACTAGGCAAAAGGAGATAACGATAGACTTTTTCAGCAAGAAAACGCTTCCTTTAGGAGCGTGGCGTCTTCTTGCAAAAGGATAAAAAGACGATAATATAGCAAGTTACCAAAAAGGAGGACAAACATGAATATTCTTCATGCCGTCGATAAAGCTCGCGTTACCCCTGAGCATTTCCTCTCCTGCGTTGAGATCCCCGCCGGATCTAGCGCCAAATATGAGCTGGACGTCAACTCTGGCGCCCTAATCCTCGACCGCATTCTCTACACCGCCACCCACTACCCGCAGAACTATGGCTTCATCCCGAGAACCTGGGGTCTAGATGAGGACCCGATGGACGTTCTCGTCATCGCCTCTTCCCCAATCGTTCCGATGGCTTTGGTCCGCTGCTATCCAATCGGCATCCTTGAGATGACCGATTCTGGCGAAGTCGACCAGAAGGTCCTTGCAATCTGCGAGAATGACCCGGTCTATAATAGCTTCAAGGACATCAAGGATCTCCCCCAGCACATCTTGGATGAGATCAAGCACTTCTTCACCGTCTACAAACAGCTTGAGCACGGCAAGGAAACCGTCATCGAAGGCATCCATGGCGCCAAGATGGCGAAGGAGGCGATTGCTGAGGCCAGAGCTCGTTACGATGCCAAATTCCCGGACAAAAAATAACAAACCTCAAAGCAAGAAAGCCATCAAGATCACGCTTTTCGCGGTCTATGGCCTTTTATGTTGCCTGATTTTAGGGGAGTCCTTCGTCCCTGGCGACGCCAGCTTTAGGCAATCCTGGTCTTTGAGCAGCTTCTTCGCATCCTTCATTAACGACGTCTCCCCGAGCAAGGAAGCAATCGAATATAAGCCAACCGCCATCAGCGCGAAGACAAGCCACCCCATCCTAAAAGAGGATCAGGCGGTCGCCGGCACGACCAAGATGTTTTCCTACTCCCTTTCTTACGAAGAAGGGGCTAATGGCATCTATGCCAGCAGCGTCTCCGTCTCCTGCCTAAAATCCCCAAGCCCCAATTGCTATACCTCAAGCCTTTCCTCTACCGATAAAGGCGGTGTCTTCCGCGTCATCCCCTTAGAGAAAGGCGAATATGCCTTTAGCCTCAAAGATGCCTCTGGCCATGAGGATGTCGTCTCCTTCCTCGCGGAAGAGAGGCTTTCCCCTTCCTCCCTATCTTTTGAAGAAGGCGATATCGAAGCGGAGCTAGGCAAGGCAATCCCGAGCAATTACCGCTTCGCCATCGCTGGCATTGAAGGAAGCGAAAACGAATCCGCCGACCATTACCTTCAGCGCTTCTTCTCTAGCCAATCTCTTGGCCTCTCTTCTAGCGACCCGTCTATCTTCGAGGTCAATTCCTTCGGCGACATCTTGCCAAAAGGGGTAGGCACCGCCCAACTCTTATTCAAGGGAGAAAAAGTAAAAGAAGTGCACGTTTCCCCTTCTTTGGCCTCAGCTCCCAAAGTTGCTTCCATCACCTTAAAGGCTGATAACGAAATGGGCTTATCTCCGCTGGACTTTGATTTCCAAAAGCAAGGCTATGGCGTCAATCTCACCCCGCATTATTTTGACGCGGAGCGCAAGGAAATCACCTTTGCTAAAGGCGAAGAGCCATTAATAGATTATTCGACCTCCGATTACCTTAAAGGCATCGTCTCTAACGCTCACCTAGAGGATAAGCTCGGCGATCCCTCTATTGCCGCCCCCGTGAAAGAAGGCCACGTCTATGGCTACCGCAATCCTGGCAAGGTCACTATCAATGCCTCTTTGGCCATCAACCCGGAAATCAAGGTATCCATAGAACTATTTTCCTCAACGAAGGAAGTAAGCGAAGTCAACTTCGTTGCCAAAGCAGGAGGGAGTGAACTAAAGGAAAACGATGTTAATGACATCTCCGCCGGCACCTCCATCACCTTCGCCTCCTCTTCTTTCTATCCTGAGAACGCGAATAACAAAAGCATCCATATCGAGGTATCTGACCCTAACGTGCTGAAGATACTCAATAACGATACGACCTATCCATCCATCAACGTGGCAAAAGAAGGAGACGCCTCCTTTAGCGTTTCTAGCCTTTCCCTAGGAGAGAGGAGCAAGAAGACCTATCAGGTGCACGCCTTGCCTCTTCCCCGCATCGCAGAGCAGGACATGGGCGACTTCCATATGATCGTGAGGAAAGGCATCGGCCATTTCTCCCTGTTCGCGGCTACCTCCTTATTTGGGTTCCTCGCCTTCTATTTTGGCAGCTTTGAAGAGAAGAGGTTCCACCTTCTTATCGCCTCGGGGGTCTCTTTGCTTTGCGGCGTTGCCTTAGCCCTGATTAGCGAGCTGATTCAGCTTCTCCCCGCCTTAAAGCGCGGTTCTTCATTCATCGATGTCGGCATCGATTCGGCTGGCTATCTAGCCATGACCTTATTGATGCTAGGCATCTTCTACGTAATCGCGTTATTTAAGCGGAGAAAAACAAAAGGAAAAGAGGAATAGCCTCAGCGGCTTTCCTCTCTGATCAGCTTGCTTATGCGGCTCATCTTTTCTTTCGCGATGTCTAAGAAGACCTCTTCCATGGTCTCTTTATACCTGGCTTTGGCCCAGTAATACCAAAGCATGTCCTGGTAGGCCATGACGGTGAAGACCTCATCCATATTCCTTTCGGTGCAGTTTTCTGGGCCATAATAGTTGGTGATGAGCCTTTGGCAGGTGGCCTTATCGATATTGTTCTCCTCCAAGAAGGAGGCGAGGTCGAAGATGTCGCCATTGACGCCTGCGAATTCATAGTCGAGGAAATAGCATCTGCGCCTTCCTTCGCCAAGGATGATGTTTCCGGCGTGGAGATCATTATGGCAAAGGACTTGCTTATCGTTATTGAGGATATCCTCAGCTTTTAGGCGGATGCGCTGCTCAATATCGGAACGCAGCTTCTCTCCCGATAGCCTTTTATAGGCATCAAAGCGTTCGTGGAACTCGAATTTTGGGAAGTTGCCTTTATAGCTATGAAGCGTCTTGATGGTCGAAAGCACATCCACGTATCCGCGGAATCGCTTTCTGGAATCGCTGTCATGGAGATCGCGGATGCTGGGAAGGAATTCCTCAATTTTATCGCCTTGATGGTCTTCATAGGCATAAAGAAGCGGGCCAACGTTTTTCTTCTCGGCGAGGTTAACCATGAAGGAGAGGACCTTTATTTCGTTATTTGGGGTATTCCATTTGGCATCGGTGCGGTCAAGTCTTTTGAGGCGAAGGACGTAGTTCCAATTGATCAAGAAGATGTCGTTGGCGGTGCCTTTGCCAAGCTCCTTGATAGCGATGACCTTGGTCTTGGAGACGTTTTCAAACATCTCGATGGCTTGGGAAAGGGCGTCTTTCATAGGCTTACCTTCCTCGCGCTAGCATAAGCATCCCTAACCTGAGGGCTGATGGAGCGGATGAGGGCGCTACGGTATTCTTTGACGATGGCTTGTCCTGGGACATTGCCGCGGCGGACATTCACGTGGGGCGTGTACATGACTTCGCCCATCTCAAGGTTGGAGGCAAGAAGGGCGAGTTCGCAGCCTTTTTCGATTTCTTCCTCGCTAGGATTATCTTTCTTGATGATGAGGTGCGCGCCATGGTTATCCTTCACGTGGATCCAGATATGGGTTTTGGCGGTATCGAGAAGGAAGCTTAGGCAATCGTTCTGCCTGGCGTTTTTGCCGAAGAGGTAGGTGACCTCATCGATGGTGACGCTATAAGGGAGGATCGCAGAATCGCTAAGGGGCGTGGATTTGCCGTCTTTGATCTTATCTAGGCCATATTGCTTGCTATAGGCCTCTAGTGAATCTTCGCTAGCGAGGCTAAGGATCTTCTCGACCTGCGTGTATTCTTCCAATTCCTTCTTGGCTTTCTCAAGGTTGGACTGGCCTAGCTTCACCGTGGCCTTTGCTTTCTTGGCGCGCTTAAAGAAGGCCTCTGCGTTATCGGAGGCGCTGCGCCGTTTATCCAGCTCTACCGGCGTGCCGTAATAATCCATGACGCCGGTAGAGACATCGATATTATCGAGGTTCATGAAGATGAAGTTGCCATATTCGCCATCGTTAAGGTGCTCGTTGGCTTTCTCGATATCCATCTCTATGGATTTGATCTTCCTATTCGCTGCTTTCTTCTTGCTGGAGAGGTAGACGAATAGAGAATGGTATTTGCTTTTCTTTCTCCTTTGTTCCAAAAAGGCCTCTTTCTTGATGCAGGAAGCGGTATAGGAATCGTAATCGAAGGGATTGGCTTCCCCTCCCACGAAGTTATTGCCTAAAGGAGCCTCGTAGGTGACGCCGCGGAAGATGGGGCGTGGGGATTCGATGGTATTGGTCCTAAGGGCGGCGATGACCTTCTTATCCTTATCAAGAAGGATCAGGTTTGCCTTGGTGGGGATTAGCTCCGCGATAAGGGTAAGCTTCTCTTCTTGATAGACGTCATTGATGGAAGTGACGGAAAAGGCCAAGACGCGGTCGTTATTCAAGACGGCGATATCATCGATAACGGCGTTGCTTAATTGCTTCCTCATGATCATCGACATGTTGGTCGAGAAGGAGGTGACTTGGAAGGAAGAAGGGGAAATATAGACTAATGGGTCGGCCGAATTGAGGCTGAAGACAAGTCTTCCGCCGCGGCTATTGGCCATGACGAAAGTGGAGTCATCGTATTGGATGATCTTGGAGAGGTGGCTCCCCTTAAGCTTCTGTGAAAGCAGGAGCGAAAGCTGATGTAGTTGGTCGACTTTTAAACTCATGGCGTGATTATAGCATCCGCCTAGTAAACTAGGTTGCCCCTTGCTCAGCGAATTTTCCTGATACGTTTATCGATGTTTGTTATTGCTTTGCGACACAACCCTTGACGAAAAACTTACCATAGGCAAACTATTTAAGGTTTTGGCGACGATTTCGCCCTTTTTGCCATAAAAAAAGCGTTTACATCGTTTCCGTAGGTTGCAACCCGGTGTTTTGGAGACTACAATGCGAACAACACTTATGAAAAAGGGTTTGCTAATCATTCTTTCTGGCCCATCCGGCGTAGGAAAGGGCACTGTCAGGCTTAAGCTGATGACTCGCCCTGAGCTTAACCTTTTCTATTCCGTCTCCATGACCACCCGCAAGATTCGTCCTGGCGAGAAAGAAGGAAGAGAGTATTACTACGTCTCCCGACAGGAGTTTTTGAAGCAAGTCGAAGAGGGAAACCTCCTTGAATGGAATGAATTCGTCGGCAATTTCTATGGCACCCCGCTTGATAAGGTCAACCAGAAGAGAGAGGAAGGATATAACGTCCTCCTTGAAATCGACGTCAATGGCGCCATGAAGGTCATGGAGAAATGCCCCGATGCCGTTTCCATCTTCCTCAAAGCCCCTTCCTTCGAAGCTTTAGAAAAAAGAATCAGAGGCAGATCCACTGAGACCGAGGAAGTCATCAGGGAAAGGCTTGGCAAAGCCAAATCCGAGTATGGCCTCGCCTATAAATACAAGTATTCCGTCGTCAACGACTCCGTCGAAAGAGCCGCTGATGAGATCGCCTCGATCATAAAGAAGGAATCCAAGCAAGCTAACCTCATTTAGAGAAGCTGTCATGGCCTCTCTTTTTTTTTGACTAGGAAATTGTATTTAACCTCCCCCATAAGAAAACCGGCCTCCCTGGGCCGGCTTGGGACTGCTCTTACTCCGGTTTGTA
>CADCPN010000005.1 GCA_902803375.1 uncultured Erysipelotrichaceae bacterium
AAAAGCCTTTGAATTATTTACCGACGCATACAATCTCGGCGAGAACGAGGCGATTATCAATATCGGACTTTGCTATCTTCAAGGCAATGGCGTGAAAGAAGACAAAAAAGAAGCGGTGAAATGCTTTAAGACAGCTGCCGAAAAGTACAGTTCGGGTATTGCGTATCACAATCTCGGAATCTGTTATGAAAACGGATTTGGTGTGAGAAAAGACTATAAGAAAGCAATTGCAATGTATGGCAAAGCGGTAGAGAACGGCGAAAAAGCAGGGCTCGAAGCGATTAAGCGACTCTACTTAAAAATGAATGTTTCGAATAGTGGAAAATAGTTTTTGAATCCCTTGTTTCTTGCTTTTGCTCATACATGAGCTGAAATTTTCCGTTATTTCGCTTGGCTTTAATATCTCCCGCAAATGCAACCTTTCTTGCGCATACTGCTTTGCCAGCGGTCGAAAGGACATAGAACGGCAAGCCTCGGCTTTATAAAACAGGGCGAGAATTTGCCTTTTGATATTGCCACGATTTTCGAAGAATCTTGATTGGCGTACTATCATGGAAGCACGATTTGCGTTGACGATAATGCAATGGAGTCTGAGACGGTGCAAGATATCCGTTTTCACCACAAGGCAAACGAAAGGAGACTCAGGAAACTGGGCCTCCTTGCGATTTTGGAGACTTTGTCTTCCAAGGTGCCAGCGAAGTCGGATCAGTGGAATACCTGCTCTTTGGGGAGGGCTTCGATGATGTCTTTAATGGGCGTGCCATCCAACTGAAAGTCGGGGATGGAGTCGGGAGAGGCGAAGTCGGCCGTGAAGCCGTTGTCGCCCCCTATGCCGTAAACCCTTCCGTTCTCCTCGTCGTCTTTGATGAGGGAGATTGTGTAGAAGACGTCGCCGTGGTTGAACGATACGTCGAACCCAGAGGTGACCAAATCAAGGAAATCGTTAATGCGCATATGGCCTTGCTCCTTTCTTCCTGACGATTTTGTTGCCTATCTCAATTATATGTGTGTGGGGGACTTTGTGCGTGTTCGGCCGTCCGTGGTCGGTGTAGTTGACGTCCTTGTAAGCGTTCCCGTTTATCTTCTCTGGACACCTCTCCCCGATGGCGGATATCACCGATGAGAGATCTCCCGCACCTGGAGAAAGTTAGGCGGGCAAATGCTTGCCAAACACGGCAAGCCCAATGCTATTTCTCATCCTTCTTCCTTCGCTTATCTATTGGGCGGCAATTTCGAAAATCGCCTAGAAAAAAACTCTTCCCTGCTTCATACAAGGAAGAGCGGCTGGCTACTATTGAAATTCGGGCCATACGAAGGTGCAGTTGAGGTCTTTCTCGCCGTTATCGATTAAGATGTCTTGCCCTGAGCAGGACTTATTGATGAGCGTGAGGAAGTAGACCCAATCTCCGGCCTCTTCTAGGCTCACCCATTTCTTTAATGGGGTGACGTCCATGATCGCCTTCCAGCATTTCTCGTCATTCATGACCTCATCGTTAAGGGAGGTGAGAACGCCGCCGAAGCTGATGGAGTTGCAGGTTGCCTTATATTGCTTAGCCAGCCTCCATGCCACGTTTTTGGCATAGCCAAGAAGCCCTGCCTTCGAAGCGCTATATTCGGCGAACTCGAAGCCGGTGTGCGCGCTGGAAGAAGCGTTGATGAGAACGGATTTGATGGCGGGGTTGAACGCGTATTTCTCAACGACGTTCATGCTGCCCATCAAGTTGATCTTGATCTCATCATGCCCCTGCACGCCTGCATTGGAGAAGAGGTATTCCACCCCGTCGATGTCGGGAAGGGAACTTTTCTTTGAGACATCGGCGATATAGTGGTGGTAATGCGGATTATCGATGGAGGACGGCTTGATATCGAGCCCATAGACCTCGTGGCCCATGGATAGGAACTTTTCGGCAGCGGCTTTGCCGATGCCAGAGCTGGTGCCGGAAATTAAGACTTTGCTCATTTCGCCTCCTCAAGCTTAGCTTCGGACTCCATATATTTAACGCCAATGTGGTTCTTATCCCAATTCTTGGAGATTGCGAAGGTGATCGGAAGGAAGAGTAGCTCGAGGACGATCTCAAGGATGGCGCCATCGAGGGAGCACATCGCCGCGCTGACCCAGGTCCAGCCAAAGAACTTGACGGAGACGAGGGCGGCGAAGACGAAGTTATCGACGAACTGACCGAAGAAAGAAGAGGTGGCGGAAGCGGTGAAATAGCCCCAATATTTGTTGCCATGCTTCGCCTCGATCTTCTTTAGGACGAATTCCTGGGTGAAGTTATTGACGATTAATCCGCAGGCAGAGGCGATGGCGCTCCCGATGATGACATACCAGACGTTGCCCATGACTTCGTTGAGGGCACTTCCGACGGCAGCGAAGGTCTTTTCGTCATCGAGATAGTTGAACTGCGGGCTCCAGGTACCCGGGGTGATGGAGACGAGGGATAGCAAGAGGCTGATGAATAAAGACAAAAATAGGGCGGTAAGGTTAACGCGAAGCGCATGCTTGGCGCCGAATTGCTTGGTGAGAAGGTCGCCAGATAGGAAGCCAACCCAGCTTAGCAAGATTCCGGCGTCCTGAATGAGCCAGAAGTGGTTGGTGCCGGGGATCGGCAATTCGATGATCGCCTTGTTGGCCAGGATGTTCATAAGAATCATCGCGACGCTGATGAGGGCCAAGACCATGCCTGGCACACTGCGAAGGGTCTTAACCCATTGCCGTGGGCTAAAGAAATCCCTTAGCCCGAGGCCTAGCTTTTTCCAAAAGCCAGGCTTCCTTGCTTTTTCCATAAAAAAATCCTCCTTGGTTTTAGTTTTTTTCGCGCAGGATTTTAGAAAGATGTCGAACTGCGCGTCGGCTACTAGCTTTCGCCGAGTGGAATTTTTTGCATGCCTTTATCTTTAAAGGCGGACAAATAATGCTCTTCTTGCCCTAGAAATACAAGGAAGAGTCAAAATTGGTTGATTTGTTTAAAAAAATTCCTTTATCAAAAATGGCAATATTGATAAAGAAGATGGATGATTCAAAGGCTGCTTTATCAAAGACGGAAAGCGTCTTCGTTAAGGGAGTAATAGAGAGATTTGGAGATTTTCTCTTTTTTGAGGAGGCCCGCTCTGCTTAGGCTCGATAATGCCCTATCGATTGTGGCTTTGCCTTTGCCTAACTTAGCAGCGAGTTCGGTGGAGCTATAGCCATTAAAGGAGAAGACGCTTGGCGGAATAAGAACGATAAGCACTTCTTTGTCCCTGCTGGATAAGGAACCGCTCTTTTCGATTTGGCTTTGGAGAGAAGCCATCTTCGCCTTCGACTCTTCGATATAGGCGAGATTGTGGTCGATGCCTTCTTTCAATAACGAGAGAAAGGGGTAGACGAATGTGGAAAGGTCGCCGTGATTTCTGACGTCTTCGGTCTCCTCAAAGGCCTTGTAGTAGCGCGCCTTCTTCCTGGAGATCGCAGGAGATAGGCAGAAGCAGGAGGAAAGCTTTCCCTCCGTTAAGAAGAAAAGCGAAAGCAAATAACGACCGAGCCTGCCGTTACCATCATAGAAGGGGTGGGTGTACTCATAGATGAAGTGGAAGATCGCGGCCCTGATGAAGACGGGGATGCTCTTTTCTTGGCAGATGGAGAGGGCGGTGGCGATGTTCGCCTGCAGCGTCGCCTCGCCATAAGGCGGCTTATGGTATTCCTTAACGCCATCGGTGATGGAGACGCCTTTGGCCCGATATAGCTTTCCGTCTGGATAGTTTTCTTTCTCTATGCTTTGGAGAATCACCGAATCGTAGATTTGCCGGACTTCTTCGTTGGAGGTGGGGAAAGAGGGCTTATTCTCACTTAAAAGGGAGTCATAGCCTTTGGCAATGCTGATGACTTTGGAGTTGCTGGAGGATTTAGCTTCCAGCAAGGCATCTTGAACTTCCTTCTGTGTGGAATGAATGTTTTCCAATGAGTTGGTGGCGAGTATTTCCTCACATAGGCTATGGCGATAGAATGCCTGCTTCGCCTCCAAAGGGAGGGCGTTAAGCTCAGCGTTCAGCGTCCCGTCTTTTTCAGCGAGATCGACCAAAAGATTCGTTAGGCTTGGATCGAGGAACAGGAAAGACTGTTCTCCGTGAATAGAGAAATCGAAAGTCTCCGTGTACGGGGAATTCTTGCGCGCGCTTAAATATTCCTCAAATTCTTTTGGGGATAAGATAGCGAATTGGCGAAAGGTCGAAATGTATTTCCCGTTTTGCTTTTCCATATCGGAATTATATTTCCTTTATCAAAAATGGCAATATTGATAAAGAAAACTTCCAAAAATGGCCTTCCTTTATCAAATAAAAGGAAAGGAGCCCATTTCGGGGCTCCTGAGGTATTCCTGTTTTTAGAAGACGTAAAGGTAGATGCCGATCCACATGAATATGGCGGCGAGTAGGACGACGAGGTGCCAGATGAAATGGGCCACCGGCTTTTTCCTCAAGGCGGCGAAGGGAATCATGCCAAGCGTATAGGTGACGCCTCCCGCGATGATCCAAAGGAATAAGGGGAGGGTCTCATTGATCCAAGTAGGAATGAACATGATGGCGCTCCAGCCAATCACGAAATAGAGGGTGAAGTGAAGCCATCTTAATCTGCCGGGGCCGAATATTGCGACGAAGGTGATGCCAGTGATGATAAGCGCCCAGACGGCCATGAAGAAGGCGATGCCCCAAGTCTCTCCTAAGACTCCGAATAAGGGGTGCTGCCCCATATAGAGAAGGTATAAAGGAGTGAGCGTCCCGCCGATCTCTAGATAGATGGAGGAGTAGTCGAAGCGGCGGAAGATTCTCTTTACGGTCGATCCGCCTCTAAAGGCGTGATAGAGGCAGCTAAAAAGCATCTGGAAGAAGAAGCAGCATCCATAGATGATGGCGGCGGTCAAACTCCAGCCATCGCGCGACTTCAAGACCATCAGGATAAGCGCGACTAGGCCAATGCCCGCGCCGAGGCCATGGCTTATGGAATTGCCGATCTCTTCCAATAGCCCTCTTCTAGGGGCTTCGTTCATCGCGGCATGACGCTTTCTCGCATCGACCTTATTCGCGTATTTCTGGGCCTTTAAAGGGGAGCGCAGCTCTAATTTCTTGATCTTGTAGCTATCTTTTAGGTCGCGGAGCTGCTCGCGTTTCTGGTCTTTGATCGCGTTCTTCGCGCGGATGTATTCCAAGTCTAAGGCATCGTATTCCTTCGCCAGCTCTTTGTATCTTTTCTTAGAAGGAACAACTTCAGTTGCCCCTTCGACTTTCTTCTTTTCTTCCATATAGTTCACCATTGTGGAAAATCATGTTTTTCCAACGCGAAAACATTCTATCTCGTTTTGAATACTAGATACAGGGAAAAGGTCTGCTTTGTAAGGGAATTTCGAAATAGCCAAGATAGGCCTTCCTCCCCGGCCGCTTCCATCCTAGAAGAGGCGAATTCGTCTAGATTTTGCTGTTAGAAATTACCAGAACAAGTTCCGGCAAAGCCCATTTTCTACATAGGGCTTGGCGATAAGGACCTTGTCTTCCTCTAGCTCTAATTCGGGGTAGATTCCGTAATTGGTGAACCCCATCTTCTCAAAGAAAGCCAATAGCCGCTGGTTATCGGCGCTGACCGCGGCTGCCCAAGTTGCCTGGGCATAACGGTTCTCCATATCCTTCACCATCTCCTTGCCAACTTGCTTCTTTTGGAAGCTAGGGTCAACGAAGATGAAGAGGATGGCCATCGTGGGCTCGCCGCGATAATTGAGCTTATCGAGGAGATCGTAGGTCTTTGAGGAGGAGTGGGTCTTTGGGAAAAGCGCCTCTTCGATAGAGAAGGAGACCTCAATGGCCCCAAGCACCCTTTTGTTCTCTTTGCTGACATAGACGCGCCCCGCCTCGACCTCTTCTTCGATATGGGATTGCCAAAAGGAAAGGTCGCTTAGGTCTTTATAGCCCAAACAGGCGTTATCCACGGATACCCTCCTTAGGCATTTTAGTAGGCTAGGCAAATCTTCTATCTTGGCTTTGACGATCTTTCTCATATGCAAGGTAGTCTAAAAGAATAAAGCGTCAATTGGTAGGCATTTGACCGAAGCAAAAGGCGTTCTTCTCTTTTTCTCTCCCCTTTAGGGGCTACAATAGACAAGAACATCAATAGGAGGAAAACACCATGGCCAAAGACAATAGCCAATTCACGTACAAAGCCAATGAAAGGGCAGGCGAATTCCTCCTTGCCAACGATTCCTCTCTCCCCGCCTACGCCGAGGTTTTCATTGACATCGATTCCCGTCTCAAGGGGATGAGTGAGATCGAGGAGGATTCCCATACTTGCTTCTATCCTTCCACCTATGAGGAGGAAGAAGGGGAAAGGGTTGCCAGGGCCAACTATCGGAGGTCTGACTTCCTTCTCCCCGCCGCCATCGTCGATGAGGAGACTTTCAAAGTCATCTCCTTCTTGCTGGTGGATAGAATCAACCATAACCGCGCCTTCGTCCTCTCCTATAAGACCCTTAAGGTCCTCTTCGCCATCTATAACGGCTGGAAGGTCGTGGAGGAAGTGCTCCCCGAATCTAGCGAAGTCTTCCTCGATGCCATCGGCATGAATGCCATTGCCGCCCCTACCTCTAGCTATTCTGCCCCGGTAAAGGCGGTTAAAAACCTTGGCTATGCCATAGCTCGCCCTAGCGAAGATGAAGAAGACGAAGAGGATGACGTCGAAATCGAAGTCGCCCGCCCTGCCTTTGAGGCCTCCTCAAAAAAAGGCGTCCGCAACCTTGGCGTCTCCTTTGCCATCCGTAACGACGATGAAGAGGAAGAAGATGACGACGACCTGGTAATACCCGTTGCCCGCCCCTCTTTCTCCGCCTCTTCTTCTAAGAAGCCAAGGAACCTCGATGATCCAAAGCCCTATGTCCATAAAAACAAAAGGAATGCGAGTATTGCCACCCCTTCCTTTACCCCAACTTCTTCTAGAAAGCCCCGCACCATCGCGGATGAGGAGCCTACCTTTGCTAAGCCTTCCCCCGTTATCGATAGCGAGGAAGAAGACGCCCCGCTAGAGATCAAAGTGCAAGCCCCGAAGTTCACCCCAGCCTCCCATAAGAAGCCGAGGAACCTTAACGCTAGGCCGCTTTCCCCAAAGCCTTCTGCTGCCATAACTAAGGAAAAGACGGAGGGAGAGGCAGTCGATAGCAAAGCGAAGAAGCCTAAAAGCCTTAACGCCAAACTCAATAATCCTAAGCTTGTGGAAAATAAGGCTGCTATGGAACAGGCAAAGCCCCTCGAGCAGCCAAAGAGCGGGGAAGAGAATAAGAAGAAAGGTGAAGAGGAAGACCTTAGCATTGATTTCTCTGGCTTCCGCAAATCCATCTCCGCTGGATTGGGCAGGCCCCTAACTAGAGAAGAAGAGCTTGAGCTGATGTTTGGCTCCACCAGAAAGAAGAAAACCAAGTAATGGCCAATAGAGACCCCAAAGTCGTGAGCTTCACGATGTCCCATATCAAAGGCAAGGATACGGGCATCGAGATGATCCTTAGGAAAGCCCTCTCCCAAAGAGGCATCAAGTACCGCCTATATTCGGGCAATGTTTTCGGCCACCCCGACATCGTGATCTCCAAATATAAGATCGCGATCTTCGCCGACTCCGAGTTCTGGCATGGCTATAACTTTAAGGAGAACAAGAAAAACCTCCATACCCATCTCGATTATTGGATCCCCAAGATCGAAAGAAACATCGAAAGGGACAAAGAAGTCAACGCTGAGCTAGAGCGCCAAGGCTACAGCGTCCTGCGCTTCTGGGGATTTGAAATCAATAAGAACCTCGACGCGGTCATGAAGACCATCATCAAGGCCTATGATGAAAAAAAGCGCGCCTATGAGCTAAGCGCCTCCATCGATAAGAAGGACTACACCACCCTTTGCTACATCGAGAAGGGCGATAGCTACCTCTTGCTTCACCGCGTGAAGAAGAAAGATGACCTTAACGAAGGCAAGTGGATCGGCGTCGGGGGACATGTGGAGGAAGGCGAAAGCCCCGCTTCCTGCATGAAGCGCGAGATCAAGGAAGAGACCGGCTTAGACGTCACCTCCTATCAATACCTTGGCAAAGTCGATTTCCTTAACGATAGGTATCCCCCCGAAAGGATGTACCTCTATAAGGTCACGGGCTTCACGGGTGAGCTGCGCGACTGCGATGAAGGAGAGCTATCCTGGATAAAGAAAGAGAGAATGATGTCTCTTCCGATGTGGGAAGGGGATAAGTATTTCCTGCCCTTATTGGAAAAAGAAGAAGCATCTACCTTCTCTCTTGCCCTCATTTATGAGGATAATGTTCTCACCAAGGTCTATGGCCCTTGCTTCCCGGCAAGGAAAAATAGAGGCAAGGCCAAGAAGAAAAGGAAGACAAAAAACAATGGAGAAAAACCAGGAAAAGAAAACCGTCGACATCGACCAGAATAAACTCACCGAGGAGTGCCTTACCTTTGGAATCATGGCCAGCGTTTTGTCTACCTATGTAAGGGAAAAAGGCATCGCCTGCTCCCACGATGCCCCCTATATCTATACCGCGATTACGCTGCTTGACCAGCGTTTAGGCAGTGAAGGCTATCACGTCGCCGCTTTCACTTTGATGGATGCTTATTTCGACCGCGAAGTACATTTCGGCAAAGACAAGGTCACCGTCTTCCCGCAATGGGATCCCGACGACCATCACAATGAAGACTGCCATCGCCTTAGCGACCTATTCTTCGTGATGCAGGCCTGGAACTATTTCGCCTCCTATGAGGAAGCCTGCAATCCTAGTGACTTCCTAGGGCCCCTCTTCTTCATGGCGGGCGCCATCAACGAAGACATCGCCAAAGGCTACCATATGGATCCAAGCGCTGAGCATTATCAGAAATTTGAAGAGGCTTTGCTTTCTTCCAATTCCCTCGCCAAGCTAGACGATAGGCTGAAGATGATCGACCAGCTCATCCTCAATTTCCGCAAAATCAATACCCCCCAAGCTTAAAATCTTTTCTCTGCCTCCCTATGAAAAGGGAGGTTTTTTATCGGGTGCCTAGCGAATTTCCCTTTGCTTTAAAGAATATTCTTTTGGGCTCATACCTTTTATTTTCTTAAAAGACTTCGTGAAATGGGCGGGAGAAGAGAAGCCTAGATAATAGGCGATCTCGTTGCAACGCCTTTCCGGGTCCTCTAAAAGGATGCACGCCTGCTCTATCTTCTGCTTTTCAATGAAGGAGGAAACACTGCTGCCCGTCTCCTTTTTGAAACGGCTGCAAAGGCTGGAGACGGAAAGGGAAAGGCTATCCGCCACCTCTTGCAGGCGGATGGGGGAGGAGCAATGCGATTCCACGTAGTTGCCTACCCTTACGCTAAGCGGGCTGTTCTTTCTTTTCCCAAGCAGCCTTACGCGTTTGGTGTAATCCTCAACCATCTGAAACTGCAGGTTATATAGCTCGCTTTGGCTGGAAAGCGTCTCGGCTTGGCGAAGATAGGCGTCAGAAAGGGATAAGGCGACATCGACGTCTAAACCTGCCTTAATGGCTTCCCTGGAGACAAGGGTGACGGAGATTGTGAAGATGTTCCTTTGCTGCCCGCTTAAGGATCCGGAGACGTCGCCCTGGTTAACCGAGGGAATATTCGCCGCCCACCGGATCAAGCCTTTTCTATCGCCGTTATGGACGAAAGAAAGCATTGCCCTCTCTGCTTCATAAGTAGGCGCATGCGACTGCATGATGAGGGAGAAGGGGTCTAGCTCTTTTTTCCGCCTTGGGCTAGAGGCGATCTCTGGGAAGGCCTCATCGAAGGTGGCTTTGTTGCCGGAGAGAGTGAAATAAAGCGACATCACCATGTGGAGGATGGAGTTAATCGGCAAAGGAAGGATGCGAGAGTAGGCGGAGGAAAAGCTCTCCATGTCCGCCATCTTCACACCCAGCTCATAGGCGAAGGCGGAGATATCTTGGGGAGAAGGGATCTTGCTTCTGCTTGGCCCAAGGATATAGAGACGGCCATTGGCTCTAAAGAAACCATAGCAATTGCCGAGCTTGTCGTAGCGGTAGCCGATGTTATCGGAGGCGGAAAGAATCTCCTTTTCCACCATGCCTATAGGCGGAAAGGGGTAGGAGCCATTTTGAAAGAAGCGGTGGAGGGCATTGCCCTCGTATTCGCAGACGGGAATTCGACATAACTCCACGGTGTTTTGCATCAAATAAGCGATTCCTGACTCATCCATATGTGGAATTATATAAAAAATGTGTTAGAAGATATAAGTGTTTTATGGAAGCGCTTTCTATAATGTGGCCAAAAGAAAGCAGCTTCATCATGGATTTACCTAAACTCAGAGAAAGCATTCATTCCCTAAGCCTAGAAGAGAAGGCGAAGTTGCTCGGCTGCGCCTCCTCCCTTAGCCATTATTCCAAAGGCGCCCTCTCCAAGTGGCTGCTCGCCGTGATGGCTCTAATCAACATAGATGGCGAAAACTCCTTCCTCCTAAAGCCGATCATCGGCGGCAAGGAGACGTTTGCCAATGCCTCCTATAATGGGTGGCAGAAAACGTTAGGGCCCGGAGAACATAGATTCAAAATCCAAAGGTAAAAGAAATTATGAAACGTTACTTAGCAATTGATATCGGCGCTTCCTCAGGAAAAGCCCTGCTCGCCGAATATGACGGGCAGAAGCTAGATTTGGAGGAAGTCCACCGTTTCCCCAACCATCCAAAAAAGGATAAGGAAGGGAACCTATATTGGGATATAGAATCCCTCTTCGCCGAAGTGAAGAAGGCTATTGCCGCCTGCAAGGATTTGGGCAGACTCCCCGATTCCGTCGGCATCGACACCTGGGGCGTTGACTATGTCTTGCTCGACAAGAAGGGCAACAGGATCGGCCACGCCCATTCTTACCGCGATACCTCTAGAGATACCTCCTCTCAAGTCCATAAGATCATCCCCTTTGAGGAGCTTTACGAAAGGACGGGCATCCAGTTTCAGCCCTTTAATTCCATCTATCAGCTCTATGCCGATAAGATTCTTGGAAACTTGGAGAAGGCAAGCTACCTCATGCAGCTTCCTGATTACCTTGGCTACCGTCTAACTGGGGTCATGCGCCAGGAATACACCAACGCGACGACTTCTGGCTTAGTGAATGCCAAAACCCACACCTGGGATAAGGAAATCCTCGCTAAGCTTGGCATCAAGGAGAGCCTATTCGGAGCCCTCACGCAGCCTGGCACCCTCTTAGGAAAGCTAAGCGAGGATGTGGCGAAGGAAGTCGGCTATCAAACCTCTATCGTCACAGTCGCCACCCACGATACCGCCAGCGCAGTCCTTGCCATCCCATTAGAGAAGGATGAGCCCTATATCTCTTCTGGCACCTGGAGTTTGTTCGGGCTAGAAGAAGAGGTGGCCCATACCGACGCCCTCTCCAGGAGATTCAACTATTCTAACGAAGGCGGTCTAAACCATTCCTTCCGTTACCAAAAGAACATCATGGGCCTATGGATGATCCAAGAGGTCAGGAATGAATTGGGTGGGAAATATTCCTTCCCCGAGCTCGTCGAGCTTGCCAAAAAGAGCAAGGACGACCACCTCATCAACGTGAATTCGCCGGCCTATCTCTCGCCTGCTTCGATGATCGAAGCCATCAAATCCGAAATCGGAGAGGAAGCCGATGTCGGCGACCTTGCCAGAGTCATCTACCGCTCCCTTGCCGAGAGCTATCGCGACGCCCTAGAGGAGCTTAGCGCCCTCACCGGCAAGAAGTTCACCACCCTCCACATCACTGGGGGAGGCGGCAATAACCAATACCTGAATGCCCTCACCGCGGAGGCGACGGGCTTAAAGGTCATCGTCGGCCCGATTGAGGGAACTGGCCTAGGCAACCTGCTCATGCAGCTATATGCCGACAAACAGATCTCTAGCCTCCAAGAAGGCAGAGCCATCATCAGAAGATCATTTGACATTAAGGAGGTCAAATAACTTATATGGAAAACTTTGAAAAAGAATACGCGAAGCTTGGCATCGATGTGAAAAAGGCCTTTGCCCGCGTTAGAAACATCCCCATCTCCGTCCATTGCTGGCAAGGCGATGACGTCCTCGGCTTCGAAGGCGTTTCCAAACTCGAAGGCGGCATCCAGACCACCGGCAATTACCTTGGCCGCGCCAGAACCCCGGAAGAACTATTCGCCGATATAGAGAAGTGCTTCGCCTATATGCCTGGCAAGAAGAGGCTGAACCTCCATGCCTGCTATGCGATCCTTGGCGAAGAGCAGGGCAAGGTCGACCGCGACCAGTACAAGTTTGAATACTTCAAGCCCTGGGTCGATTTCGCCAAGCGCCTTGGCTTAGATGGCATCGACTTCAACCCGACCTTCTTCGCCCATCGCCGCGTTAAGGATAACCTTACCCTTTCCTCCCCGGATGAAGAAACCCGCAAATTCTGGGTCGAACACGGCAGACGCTCCCTGGAGATCGCCTCTAGGCTAGGCAAAGAGTTCGGCAAGCCCTGCTTCGTCAACATCTGGATCCCCGACGGATTCAAAGACGTCCCGGCCGACCGGCTCACTCCGCGCCTTCGCCTTAAGAAGTCCCTCGATGAAATCATTGACTGGCCGGGATACGACAAAAAATTCGTCACCATCGGCGTCGAATCCAAAGTCTTCGGCATCGGCGTGGAATCCTGCACCGTCGGCAGCTCCGAGTTCTATCAGAATTACGCCGCCAGAAAAGGCATCTGCTGCTTGATGGATACGGGCCATTATCACCCGACCGAAGTCGTCTCCGATAAGATCCCCTCCCTTCTTTGCTTCTATGACCACATCGCCCTCCATGTCTCCCGCCCGGTGAGATGGGACAGCGACCACGTCATCATCTTCGATGACGAGCTAAAGGAAGTCGCCAAGGAGATCATCCGCAACAATGCCGAGGAGAAGATGATTATTGGCCTCGATTACTTCGACGCCTCCATTAACCGCCTGCTTGCCTGGACTACCGGCGAACGCTCGATGGAGAAGGCACTTCTTTACGCTGCCCTTCTCCCGAATGAAGAGATGAAGAAGGCTCAGGATGAAGGAGACTTCACTAAGCTCCTCTATCTGCAGGAACACGCCAAGATGCTCCCCTTCGCCGATGCTTGGAACGCTTATCTAAAGGAACAGGGGCTGGAAGAGGATTACTATTCCCCGCTTAAGGAATACGAAGAGGAAGTCCTGCAGAAACGCTAATCATCCATTTAAGGAATAAAAACCATGAAAGACATTCTAGAATCCAGCTTCATTAAGGAGTTCTGCCGCCTCACCACCAATATGTATCGCCTTGGCTGGGACGAGCGTAACGGCGGCAACGTCTCCTATCTTCTTAAGGAAGAGGAGCTGAAAGACTACCTCGACCTAACCAAGGTCATCCGCAAGATCCCCTTCGCTGGCGTTCACCCGACATCCTTCGATGCCACCCCGCTTGCAGGCAAGATCTTCCTTGTCACCGGCACTGGCAAATATTTCAAAAACGTTGAGCTGGACCCCAAGAACAACCTCGGCATCGTCCGCATCGCCAATAATGGCAAAGAAGCCGAGCTTCTCTGGGGCTTTGAGGATGGCGGACGCTTCACCAGCGAATTCCCGGCCCACATGATGTCCCATATGGCCCGATTATCCGTCGACCCGAATAACCGCATCGTCATGCATTGCCATCCGACCAATCTCCTTGCGATGAGCTATTGCCATCCCCTCGATGAGGCTTCCTTCTCCCACACCCTTTGGGAGATGTCCACCGAATGCATCGTCGTCTTCCCGGAAGGCGTCGGCTGCCTCCCCTGGATGCTTTGCGGCACCGATACCATCGGCGAAGCCACCGCGGCGAAGATGAAGGACTTCCGCCTTGTCCTTTGGCCCTTCCATGGCATCTATGGCGCTGGCAAGGACATCGATGAGGCGTTTGGCCTAATCGAGACCGCCGAGAAGGCCGCGAGTGTCTATAACGTCATTGGCTCCCGCCCGATCCTTCAGACCATCACTGAGGACGATATGGCGGAGCTCATTAGCCTCTTCAACCTTTCCCCGAGATGGGATTTCTTTAAGGAAGAGAAGTACCGTTCTCTTGCCAAGAAGAAGTGACCCTCAAACCAAAGCAAATTGCCCTGCCGCTATCTTTCGGCGGGGCTTTCCTTTATAGCCCCTTGCTGGATTAAAAAATGCCGACCGCTTCATTTCGCAGCCGGCATTTTCGGATGTTACTTTTGCTACTAGGCGATTAATCCATGTTTGCCCACATGGCGTCGAAGGGAGAGACTTCCTTCACGTCGGAGGCCTGATACTTTTTCAAAAGCTCTTCGGAGATGTATTTCTTATCGACGAAGACTTCATAGACGAAGTTGTCGAACCAGACCTCATCCATATCATAGAAGCCGTCTTTGCCATTTTCCTTGCCCCAGGAATTCTCAACCTTGAAGCGGTTGGCGACGCCGTTATCAAGGAGATTGACGCCAGTGAAGGTCATGGCGTGGTTGCAGAAGCAGTTGCGGTAGCTAAGCCTATCGCCTTTGGAGAGGTGGAGGCTATAGCCAAGCAGCTCATCGGTGCGGAGCAGCTTGCCGCCGAGCTTGCCTTCTTTGCGCAGAGATTGCTGCCTGACATCGGCGCCGAACCAAACGGGATCCCCGCCTTTGATGGATGAGACGACGGCGAGCTTGAATTCATCGGGGGAGACGTTGAAGAAGATGACGGGATCGCCATCGATGACGTTATTGACGTAGGAGCAGGTGTATTTCTGATAGGGCTTGGTCTCTAGTAGCGGAGCATCGGTGAGAACGACGTAGTCGTCGAGGTCTTTGCCGATGTAGGAGTCGTAGAACTGCTTCGGGGAGAGCTTGGGGAGGCGGACGAATTTGTTGTCTTTGTCGGTGTACTCAAGCTGGAATTCCTTGACCGGCTCGCCAAGGGTGATGACCAAGATGCGGTGAACTTCCTCCAGCATCTTCTCCTTCATGGCGCGGAGCTGCTCTAGGCTTTTGCCATCCTTTTTGGCTTGCCGGAGGTCGTGGATATCTTGGCATAGCAAAGATTCGAGGATCTGGTTGAATTCAGAGGTGGCGCAGTTGACGGCGTTATCCGGCTGGAAATCACTGGGGACGACGCCATACTTCTTGACGAGGTTGGTGAACATGACGAAGTGTCCGCCATCGCCTAGTCCGTTATCGAGGATGAAGACGTTAAGGCGGGAGTCGATGGGCTCATCGGCGAGCTCAATGGCCTTCTCAAGGGAGAAATTGAATTTCTCCAGCTTATCGAAGAACTGGAGATATGCCTGGGAAAGCTCGATGTTCTTAACGCCGAGTTTCTTGGCGAGGATGACGCGGATGACGTTAAGCCCCGCAAACATCCAGCAGCGGCCAGATTGCTTCTGGTTGCAGACGCTGCCGGCGTCGATGGAGTGGGAGTAGACGCTCTGGAGCTTGTTAAATTCCTTTTCATCGATGGCGGAATTGCTGATGCCGTTTTTGGCGACCGCGCGTCTAGCCAAGACGACGGACTTGTCAGAGAAATCCTTCTCGAAGGAGGAGATGTTCTCAAAGCTGATGCCTTTATTCATATGTGAGTTCCTTCTTTTTCTGCTTAAAAAAGCGTGCTCTTAGACGATACTACGCATCAAAGAAATTCCAATAGCCAAAACGATAAAAAGTTAAGTTTAATTAATAAAGAGGTGTTTCTTCCTATGTAATTTGCTTTTTCACTCCTATAATTGGCCTCGTCAAAAAGAGGAAAATCTCGATGGTTAAATTTGAATTGCCTCATCTAGAAGAAGCTAGGGCAGAGATGAGGAAAGAGGGCCTAAAGGCCTACTTGGTCGTCACCGGCGATCCGCATGACTCGGAGGAGCCTGCCGCCTATTTCGCATCCGAAAGGCGTTATTTCTGCCCCTTTACCGGCGATAATGCGTTTGTTTTGCTTACGGAGAGTGGCGCGTATCTTTGGACCGATGGCAGATTCTTCATCTCCGCAGAATCAGAGCTTGCGGGATCTTCCTTTAAGCTTATGAAGATGGGCACCCCGGGCTATCCGACCCTCAATGAGTTCTTACTGGAAAACTCCCTTTATCCTTTGGGCACCGACTTCAATATGATTAGCCCCGCTTTCCTTGCTCTGCTAAAAAGGGGTGGCGAAGTCAAAGACACCTCCTTCGCCCATTTGATGGAATCCCGTCCGGAATTCCCTTCTGGCAAGGTCTATAGATTCGATGACCCAAAATACAATGACCTCACCCGGGAGCAGAAGTTTGCCAAGGTTATGGCCGCGGTGAAGGGTGCCGGCGGCAAGGCTCACCTTATCACCACCCTTGACGATATCGCCTACCTCACCAACCTCCGCGGCAACGATATCCCCTACACCCCTGTTTTCTATTCTTATCTTTATCTCGATGATAGCGGCGCCACCCTATTCATCGATAAGGAGAAGCTAGACTTCGAAATCGAAGGAGTTAACGTTCTCCCCTATGAGGAAATCGATAACTTCCTCTTAGCACGCAAAGACGTCCCGACCCTTCTTGATACCAATAAGGCCAACGCCCACATCGTCAGCCTTCTTGCTAACGTCGTCGATGGCCGCATGCCCTCTCGCCTTATGAAGGCCGTGAAGGGGGAGAAGGAAATAAGAAACATCAAAGCCATTCAGGAAATCGATGGCGTGGCCCTTCTAAAGTTCATCGACTTCCTCGATGCCCATAAGGAAGAAAAACTCACCGAATGGGATTACGCCGAAGCCCTTGCTAAGTTCCGCCGGCAAGGGCAACGCTTCCTCGAGGAGTCCTTTATGACCATCGCCGCCAGCGGCAGCAATGCGGCCATGATGCACTATGCCCCCACCGCAGAGGTCAACTCTGTGGTTGACCCAGAGAACACCGTTGAGCTTCTTCTAGATTCTGGCGGACAGTATCTTGGCGGCACCACCGATACCACCCGCACCTTCCTTGTTGGCAAAGCTAGCGACGAGTTCAAGCACGACTACACCCTTACCCTAAAATCCCTCATTGCCCTAAGCTCCGCCATCTTCATCCGCGGCTCTACCGGACGCTGCATCGATATGACTTCCAGGCAGATCATGTGGAAAGAAGGCCTAGACTATAAGTGCGGCACCGGACACGGCGTCGGCTATCTCTCCGTCGTCCATGAATCCCCCAACGGCTTCCGTTATCGCGCTGCCGCCGGCAAAGACGATGATGCCGAAAATGTCCCTGGCATGATCACCACGATTGAGCCTGGCGTCTATAAGCAAGGCAAATACGGCATCCGCATCGAGAATAACCTCCTGACGGTTCCAGCCTTCGTCACCGATGATGGCGAGTTCTATAAGTTTGAGACCATCACCTATGCCCCGATTGACGTGTCGCCCCTTGATCTCTCCCTCCTAAGCGATGAAGAAATCGCCTGGCTTAATGACTACCATGCCGAAGTCTATCGAAGGCTTAGCAAGCACGTCAGCGGCCACCTTCTTGAGGTCTTAAAGGCAAAGACCGCGCCGATTCATAGATAAAGGAAAACGCATATGGAATTAAAGGATTTCAACGAAAAGGAACAGGCAGAGATCAAAGCCGGCCTCTCGCAAGCCGTCATTACGGATAAGGAAGCCAGCAAGAAGATATTAGACCTGCTCCCGCCGCAGTGGATCAAGCGCATCCCCTTCTTCGTGAGGGGGCATGCGACCACCAAAACGATTGAGCGCATCGCCAGGGAACGCCCTGACCTCTACGCCATCGCCAAGAAGGAAGGCCCGCTTCCTGAAAAAGAAAAAGAAGAGCTGCGCGTACTCATCACCTCTATCTTCGAGGAGAAGATGAAGAAGCACAGAATGCTCTAATCCAAAGATAATCTGGGTTTTGCCCCAGATTATTTTAATTCTCTTGCCGGTTGGCTAAGAGGGATATGCCTATCTTTGAATTCGTACTTCTTTAGGTCGCAGTTGAAGACGAGGTTGTCGAGGAAATCCCGATTCTCCATCTCATCTTCGAAGTAGCTTCTGACTAGGCGCGACATGCCGCCATGGCAGACCATGAGGACGTTCTTATCGCGGTAATTCTTCTTGATGTCATTGAGGAAGGAGTAGACGCGGTAGCAGACGTCGAGATAGCTCTCGCCGTTAGGATAGCGCTTCACGAAGTTATCGTGCTGCTTCAGGTAATCCTCGTTTTTGCGGGAGACGCCCTCGAAGGTGCCATAGTATTCCTCAATGATCCTCTCATCGACGAGGATCGGGGCATGGAGGACTTCGTTAAGGATGTCCGCGGTCTGCCTTGCCCTGGTAAGCGGGGAGACGAAGATGAGGTCGATGTGGATATTCTCTTCCTTCATCTTGGCGGCAAGCTCTTTGGCCTGGCGGATGCCCTCTTCGTTTAAGGGGATGTCGACTCTGCCTTGGATTACATAGGCCTTATTCCAATCGGTTTGGCCATGTCTAACTAGATATACGCTCATAACGGTGGCTATTTTATAGGTTTTGCCTCCGTTTGTCTTTCGATAAGGAAAATATTTTTTCCCGTCAGGATTCACGTTTCCGTTTCCTTAAGGAACTTGCCTATTTGCCTACATTCTTAAGAAAGGGCTTACATAGGTTTCCCCATCGCGGTTTCTTGTTGGAAACAAAACGATGATTTTTGGTTTCCTTGCTGTGCTATCATATCGTTAACATGATTAAGCAAAACGGCAATCTCTATTCTATCTCCACCCTTTCTACAACGATGCTGGTCAGGGTAAACGACAACGGCAAGGTCACCACCGAATACTATGGTAGGCGCCTTCCAGACGGAGCTGATCTTTCTAGCGTATTGATCCGCTATGGCGCGCCAAAAGGCAGAAGCGTCGTCTACTGCGATAAGCAGCCCAACATCTCCCTTAACGATATGCCTAGCGATTTCTCTCTCCCGCTAAAGGGCGATTACAATAACCCCTCGCTCATCCTTGAGGGCGAGAAGTCTTTTGTCTATGACTTCGTTTTTGCTTCCGCCAATATCTCTAGCATCCAGAAGATGGAGGGCTACCCGACCCCCCATGATGGCGAGAAGGAGCTCACCCTCGTTTTAGAGGATAAACTCTCGGAAGCTAGCCTTGAGTTGCATTATCTTTGCTTTGAGCGCGCCGACGTCATCGGCCGCTACGTCAAGATCATTAACCACGCCGAATCCGCCCTCCACGTCAAGAAGGCCGCATCCATGCAGCTTGTTATCGATGATAAGGGCTATGAGCTGGTCAGCTTTTATGGCAACTGGGTCGGCGAATGGACAAAAGACGTTGCCCCGATCTCCCATTTCCGCTACGCCTTTGATTCCAATACCGGCAGCTCCTGCGATTACCGCCAGCCTTTCTTCATGCTAAAGCGCAGGAATGCCTCCCACCAGTTTGGCGAAGCCTATGGCTTTAACCTCATCTACTCTGGCAACCACCTAGAGGAGGTGGAGATGAATTCCTATTCTCAGATCCGCATCCAAAACGGCATCTCAGCGCTATATTTCGACGCCAAGCTCGAGAAAGGGGAATCCTTCCTCACCCCGCTTTCCGTGATGACCTATTCTAGTGAAGGCACCAATGGCATCGCCCATCATATGCACGCCTTCGTGAAGGAGAACGTCCTCCCGAAAGAATGGGCCGCCAAGCCCCGTCCCGTCCTCTTCAATAACTGGGAGGGCACCTATTTCAAATTCGATGAGGGCAAGATCCTCTCCCTCGCCAAAGAGGCCAAAGCGTTGGGCTGCGAGCTATTTTGCCTAGACGATGGCTGGTTTGGGCAACGCAACGACGAGAAATCCTCCCTTGGGGATTGGTTCGTGAATACCAAAAAGCTCCCCCATGGCATCGATGGCTTAGCCAAGAAGATCCATAAGATGGGCATGAAGTTCGGCCTCTGGTTTGAACCAGAAGCCGTCTCCCCCAACTCCAAACTCTATGAAGCCCATCCGGATTGGGCGATAAAAGAAGAGGGGCGTGAGCCTGCTCTTAGCAGATTCCAGCTCACCTTAGACCTCACCAAGAAAGAGGTCAGGGACTATATCGTCGAAAGCCTCTCCTCCATCATCGACACCGCTAAGATCGACTACATCAAGTGGGATTATAACCGCGTGATGAGCGACCTCCCCTCCAATGACGGCCTCTTCTTCCATAAATACATCCTCGGCCTATACGAAGTCCTCGATAGGCTTGTGGAAAAGTTCCCGACTCTCCAGATGGAGAACTGCGCCTCTGGAGGAGCGAGAAACGACTTAGGCATGTTCTCCTATTTCTGCCAGGGCTGGGTCAGCGATGACACCGATTCCTTCCAGCGTTCCTCTATTCAGGCCAATGCCGGCTTGGCTCTTCCGCCCTGCGTCCTTTCTAACCACGTCTCCGCGAAGACCTCTCACCAGATGCTTCGCAAGACTAGCCTTGGCACCAAGTTCGATGTGGCCGCCATGGGCGTGCTCGGCTATGAGCTTAACCTCGCTGACCTCGATCCTATCGATAGGAATGAAGTCAAAGCCCAAATTGAGTTCTATAAGAAGCACCGCGATACCCTTCAGTTCGGTACCTGGGACCTCCTTGATGGCCTTGATGAATCTAACCGCATGGTCCTAGAGCTCCATGGCGAAGACGAGGCGCTTGTCTCCTACGTCCTTGGCGTTCAGCGTCCTTCGGTCATGCAGGAGACCCTCCCGCTAACTGGCCTTGACGAAGATAAGGTTTACTTCTACCGCGTCAGGGATGAGCTCAATGACTTCCGCAGATTCGGCGGGCTCGTCAACATGGTCGCCCCGATCCATATCAAGGAAGAAGGCAAGCTCGTCAACTTCATCTCCAGAAGAAAGGGCATGCCGATAGAGAAGTTTGAGGGAAGCCTATTAGGCGCTGCCCTCAATGCCGATTCTCTCCGCCTCCCATTGCTTTGGTCTGGCACCGGCATGGGTGATGACGTCCGCGTCCTCGGTGACTTCGGCGCAAGGCTATATCTGTTCTCCACCTCCCCCATCGCTGAGAAAAGCGAGGAGGAAGTGAAAGCAGAACAGGCTGATGAAGAAAGCAAATAACGATATAACCCTCCGCTTGTTTTTACGGGTGGAGGGTTTTTGCATGCTTTTTGCACAAAACCAAATATTTTTTCTAGAGTGTTTTTAATGTGAATTCTTATATTCTTTTGTAAACTTTTGGAAGAATATTGAAAAAAATGGAAGAATAATTGTAATTTTGGAAGAATAAATTACACTTATGGCAGAGGAGAAAGATTCTATGGAAAATGAGAATTATCTAAAAACGTTAAAAGAAGGCCTTCAAATAGAACTAAAGGAATCAGGGAAAAAGATTCCTGATAGTCTTTACGAAACGTATTCTTCTTTTTCTAACACAAAAGGCGGAATCATTTATTTAGGCATTAAAGAAGGAAAAACAAACGATATCATTGGCGTCTCTAATCCCGAAGAACAAAAGAAAGCACTCATTTCTACCCTTCATTCAAAAAATAAGGCTAGTTATTGCGCTATTTCCGATCAAGACGTGCAAATAATAAATCTCGATGGGAAAAAGGTTCTTCGCTTTGCCGTTAAAGAAGCTCCTCTAGAAGCGAAACCCGTTTACCTCGATGGAAATTTGTCGAAATCTTACATCAGAATTGGGGAAGGAGACTTCCTGATGTCGGAAGATGAGATCGCTTCTCTCCTTATAAAGAAAAAAGGGGTTGGCTTTGATATGCTTCCAAACTCCCTTGATTTAGATGAGGCAAACCTCGACCAAGAATCCATAAAGGAATTCCGGAAGCAAATGAATGAAATCAATCCAGATAACGTTTTTAGAAATCTAAATGACCACGATTTTCTTTTGCGAGCGGGTGTTTTGACAAAAAACAACGGAAGAGAGGTGCTAAAAAATGGTGCCGTTCTATTTTTCGGAAATCAAAGTGATATTTCTCAAATTTGCCCGAATTATTTTCTAGATTACCAAGAAAACTTCTCTGGAAAAACAAGATGGGATAGAAGAATCGTTTCGGATGAAAAGAATTTCAATGCTAATTTATTCAATTTTTTCTGCTTGGTTCGCAAGAACCTGATTGAAAAACTGCCAAATCCTTTTAGGACTGATGGAATTAGCAACATCAATGGGAAGGACATTCAACGTTCTGTGATAGAAGGACTAGTCAATGCCATTACAAATTGTGATTTTTCTTCGCTGCCTGGAATCGTTATTAAGAAAACATATGAGAATATTACTTTTCTTAACTCCGGCGATATTCCTGTTGGTGTTAAACAAGCCATTTCTGGCGGAATCACGAACCCTCTTAACAAAAATATCATGAATTATTTCAGGCTTCTTCAAGTGTCCGACAGAGCAGGCTCTGGCGTGCCAAGCATTTTTGAAATGTGCCGTTCTTATGGTTTTTTAACGCCAAGCCTGACAGTTGAAAATAGCCCAAAAAGGACGGTTCTTATCATTAATTTCACTCAATTAAACCAAGAAACGCCGCACTATAATGAGAAAAAGACAATATTGTCTTACTTGGTCGCACATCCAGAAGGTGCTTCTACAGAAGAAATTTCTAAAATGATTGGATTGAAGAACTCTTCAACCACTCTGATCATTTCCGAACTCTTATTAATGAATCTTATTAAAACGAATGGCAAAAAAACGAAAGGCAAACGCTATTTCGCGGCCAATAATTAAAAAGCGATATTTTCGGGATATTCTGACATTCTTCCAGAATCTTTTGGAAGAATATTGAAAAAAATGGAAGAATAATAAAATTTTTTGTCCGCCCCCCTCCCGCTTAAAGGAGTTCCTGTTGAAAAAGAAAAAAGCGATTGGAACGATCGAAAGAGTCTAGTCGGACTTCAAGATCATCCTCAATGATGTCCCTCCTGGTTCTTTCTTTTTCCATTGAGCCGCTTTCGACCTCCCTTATCGGAGTTGGCTTCCTCGTTCGAGCTTTCCTCATCGACTTCTTCGGCTTGAAGAAGATAAACAAGTCTCCCCTTCCATTATGAGGAGACTGACCAGAAGCTTCTCATCGCTAATCGTTGCCTTGCCGAAAGGATGTTGCCCAGGGTAAAGATGAAGCTTCCAAAAGAAACGGAATCCGCTAAAGGATAGCCGCATTTGAAATAAGCAACATTTCCCAAAAGAAGGTGTTTTTCCCTCATGCAGAAAAACCCATGGAGGAATTTCCACGGGCATCAAGGCTATAGCTCTAATGAGCCGTCGACGTCGCTAGATTCTTTAGCAACGGAATGGTTGTCGCCTAGCAAATAGGCAAGAGGCAAGGCAAGCAGCAAGCAATATAGATAGGCGGGCGCATCAAGGTAGAAGCAGAGCAGCCCAATAAGTGGGAGGATGGCTAATGCGATGCCGGAAGATAGGTATGCGTATTTCCTTTTCCCTTCGATCTTGAGGATGGAGATGACATAGAGGACCACCTCCATATAGAAGCTAGGCAGAATGGCGGGGAAGAGGAATAAGACCCAAACCTTATCGCCAGAGTCTCCCCAATTCAGGAAGTTGCCTAGCAGCACCAGGATAGCCGTCACGGCGAGGCCTCCGATGCCAAGGTAGTTCTTTATCCTATATAGAAGCGGCTTTGCCCTTTTCCCTTCCATCTCGACTAGGGGTTCATTGCCTTTGGTGGAGTTGCCGTATTCTAGGAAGCAATGCAGCGCCACCGAGATCGCTAACGGCAGGAAGGCCAGGAAGAAGGGCGTGTTCGCGACTTCTGGCGCGTATTGGTCTAGCACCCCTGCGGTTATCTTCATCAAAATGATGAGGATGACGAGCAAGGCGCACAAGATGGCCTGGATGATGAGGTCGATGGTTCTAAAGGAGTCTAAGCGTTTCATTTCTTGTAGGTAACGAAGATATTGTTTTCCTTATACTCGACTTTGGCAATCCCGCCATTGAGGAAGGGAAGGCCAGGGCCAAGGTGGCCTAGGTCGATATCGAATAGCATCGGCAAGCCCAAATCATCCAAGACATCGGTGGCGGCGTTAAAGCGGTTGACGCCCATCATCTCTGGACGCCAGACTGTGCAAAGAGGCCTGCCGAAAAGGAACCCTTTGGCACTAGCAAACCATCCGGCTTCCTTTAGCTGGAACAAGGCGCGACGGATATCAAGCGGGCTCAAGTCGCAGGCTTCTAGGTACCAGATGACGCCTTCTTCCTGCTTTGCGATAAATTCCTTAACGTTATCGTATTTGCTGCCGCAGAGGAGGCGGAGGATATCAAGGCAGCCGCCTAGCATCATCCCTTCGATCGGGGAAGCAAAGTTATGCGGGGTGATGACCTTAACAATGTTGGCCCTTGGCTTATATAGGGCGGGCCAGTCCTTGTTGGATTTGCCAAACCACTTAGGATAGCCTTTGAATTCGACTTCCCCCTTTAGCATGCGCTCGGCATCGAGCTGGGCAAGCCTCCAGGGTTTCTCGTAGAAGCTGGGGAGATTAGGGCCATAGATGCTTGGAACATCGGCAAGAGTGGTGAGCAAGAAGGTGAGGTTGCTGTTATCGCTATAGCCCATGAACCATTTTTTCGGGAGGGATTTGATTTCCTTAAAGTCGATATAGGGGAGGATCTCGTTCATGAGCTCTCCTCCGCCGACGCTTAAAATGAGCTTGGTCTGCCTATCGCGATAGGCGTCCATGAATTCCTCGGCTCTTTCTTTGGCAGGAGCGCTGGACGCCACGCCATCGGCGCGGCGGATATTGCGCCCTTCTTTGACGCGGTATCCGTGTTTCTTTATCTCCTTGATGGCGGCCTCCATGCGGGTGGCATAGGGATCACTTGTGCAGCCAAAAGAAGGGGCGACGAGGTAAATGAGATCATTTTCCTTTAGGAAGGCAGGTAGGCTAAGCATAAGCGAATTATAAACGTTACTCTATCTCTTGTATAATGTTCGATATGAAAGACGAGGTCATCAAGGAACTCCTGCCAAAAGCCAAGAAGATGGATGTGGAATCCATGTATTCTTTGGCTTGCCATTACCTTGCCCTTAATAAAAGGCGCAAGGCCATCAAATGGTATAAGAAGGCTGGCTCTAAGGCCCATTCCGCAGCCCAAAGGGATTTGGGCATCCTCTATTGCGGTGACGCCTCCCATGAACCGGATTATAAGAAAGCCGTCGAATGGCTGACCCTCGCCGCCGTCCAGGATGAGGTCAAGGCCATGTGGGCTTTGGGCTGGATCTATGAAAATGGCAGCTCTGGCAGGAAAGACATCAATAAGGCCAACTTCTGGTTCCAGTCTGCCGCGCAGATGAAATATCCCGATGCCGAATATCGCATGGGCGTCATCTTCGAGGAAGGGCATGGCGTCGCCCAAAGCGATAAGATGGCCTTTCAGTGGTATTTGAAAAGCGCCTCCCATCATTTCGTGGAGGGCATGTACCGCGTTTCGATGTTTCTAGAAATCGGCAGAGGCTGCCCCCGTTCCATCAATGAGGCCGCCTTCTGGAAGAAGGAAGCCTATCGTTATGACTTAGCAAGAAGCCAGGAGAAGCTGAAGCGCCTTCCCCATGGCGAAGCCGCCAAAGAGGATAAAGAAAAGGAAGAGGAGAAGCCTCTTCCTGATAGCCACCAGGCTTAATTAGCCCATGACGTATTCGAGCAGGGCCCAGAGGCCGTGCTCTTTCAAATACTCGCGGTAGAAGCCTAACTGGTCGTTGATGACCCCATCGATCGCGTTCATCGAACGCAGTTCCACGTCGGCGTTATCGTCATAGAGGCGGATGCCGTTATCTACGTGGTCAGTCGATTCGTTATAGACCTTCCATAGCTTTGCGCGCAAAGCTTCCTCCTCGACGTTAGGAAGCTCCTTTTTTAGGTCATCCCACATATGTGGATTATCGCTGGCAAAGACCTCCATGCCCGTATCGGCGGGGACCCTAAATTTCTTCACCTGCGAGAAAGATGAGGAAACGGTATCGCATAATGCCTGGTCGATGGAGCCTTTGGCTTCGGCGATCATATTGACGTTCATGACCATGACGCCGTTGTCATTGAGGTGGCTCTTCACGAGGTTAAAGAACTCAACCGTGGTCATGGAGAAAGGCGAAGAGATCGAGGAGTAGGCGTCGACCATGATGACATCGTATTTGCCCGTGTCGTGGCTAATGTAATTTCTGCCATCGTCGCAGACGGTCTTCACGCCAAGGGAATCCGGGCAAAACCACCTTTTGCCGATATCGATGATCTTCTGGTCGATCTCGACGCCGGTGACGTCGGTCTTAAAGGGGAAATGCTGCACGTCATTCTCACCGCCATATTTCAATAGCGAAGCAAAGCTTCCGGTGCCGTTGCCTAGGATCAGGACTTTGACCTCTTCCTTGTCCTGCGGGTGGATAAGATATGGGGCGGCCATGCAATAGTCATAGTAGAAGTTCGTGAGCGAGCCATCCTTCTTCACTTTTGACTGCGTTGAGAAGAGGACGCTTGTGGAAAACTCATAGGAGTTATCCCTTTTGAGATCTTTGACCTGAAGGTAGTTGTACATCGATTCGCCTTCGTAGATGACCTCGCCATCTCCCCAGAAGACGAAGTTGCTGGAAGAGCAATCCAAGACGATGCCGGCAAGAAGAAGGGGCGCGCAGATCGCGGAGGCGATAATTTGCTTCTTTAAGGGGTGGGATTTCTTCTTTTTCTTGCCAGAAGAGGAAACCTCTTCCGCTTTTTCGGCAATAGGTTCTTCCTTCGTTTCTTCGGTAGGCTCTTCTTTGACTTCTTCGCATAGCTTGTTCTTGCGGGATTTGCCCATGCTGATCCAGCCAACGAGCAGGAATAGCAGACCCATGAATGCGATCAAGCCGCCGAATAAGGCAAACGATGCGCTGGTGCCAATAAAGGGAATGGTCACGAATGTCGGCAAGAAGGTGCCAAGGATTGAGCCTAGGGTATTGAGGGCTTCCATGATGCCGACGATCTTGCCGCTGGTGGCCTTATTGCCCATCGCGTACTTGATCATGGTTGGGGTGACCATGCCAAGAAGCAGCAAAGGGGGAATGAATAGGAGTAGGCAGATGATGATCGCACTCCAGATGATGAGGCCAGAGTTCACGAATAAGGCCAATATTCCCGCAACGCCGGCGATGACGAATCTGCCTAGATAAGGCACGAGGATAATGTAGGTGCCGGAGATGAGGAGGCAGACGTAAAGGTAGGTGACGTCTTTATGCTTGTCGGAGAGCTTGCCACCAAGATAGTTGCCCCCCGCCATCGCGATCATGATCATGCCGATGATGATGGTCCAGATGACCTGGGAGGAGGAAAGATAGGGGGCGATGAGCCGGCTGGCTCCGATCTCAACGCCCATCAAGGCGATGCCCACCAAGAACTCGGTGGCGAAGAGGAAGGCCTTGCTCTTCAATAAAGGGTTGGAGTTGACTTTGGAATTTTCCATATTGGCATAAGTGTAACCCAAGGGCGTCTGTAGAAAAAGGCAAACCCAAGCGGATTTGCCTTCATGGATTGACGATTGCTTGCCATCTTATTTGGTCTTATCGCCGAATTCCTTGAGGAAGGTTTCGTCGATGGTCCATTCGCGGTGTTCCGCGATGGCTTTGGCGACGGCTTTCTCCTCGATGTCGCTAGAGGCGAGGGCCTCGTCTCTTTTCTTGCCCTTTTCCTCGAAATCATCGAGAAAGCTATATTCCTTTCCTCCACTCTTATAGCCTAGGACCATGTCGAGGTTAACGTTATAGGCCGCGCGGAAGATGTTCTTCTCCACAAGGGGAGAATAGTAGCCTTTGAGGTCGCGGATGAGGGCTTTGGTCTTGGCACGCTGGCTTCCGCCTCCGCCGTTATCGCAGACGGCGCAGTTCTCGGTGAAGCGGCAGGCGCACTGGATGAAGCTGAGCTTATTCTGCTTTCTGAATTCAATGATGTCGGCCTCCCTAACGAAGTAGAGCGGACGGATGACGTCCATGCCGGAATAGTGGTCGCTATGGAGCTTCGGAAGCATGGTCTGGAAAGAACCGGCGTTAAGCATATTCATGAGAGTGGTCTCGATGACGTCGTCATAGTGGTGGCCTAACGCGATCTTGTTGCAGCCCCAGCTCTTGGCGATGCGGTATAGCGCGCCGCGCCTCATCTTGGCGCAGAGGTAGCACGGGGATTGCGAGGTGCTATTGGCGATATCGAAGATGTCGGTCTCGACGATGGTGGCCGGGATCTCAAGGGTCTGGAGGTTATTCTTGATCATCTGGAGATTGATGTCGTTATAGCCTGGGTTCATGACGAGGTATTTCACATCGAAAGGGAATTTGCTATAGGCATGCAGATGCTTGAATAGAAGCGCCATCAGCATGGAGTCTTTGCCGCCGCTGATGCAGACGCAGATGCTGTCCCCTGGCTCGACGAGCTTGAACTCATTGATGGCTTTGGTGAATTTGGTCCAGATGGAAGGGCGGAAGTCCGTCATGAGAGAACGGTCAATCGCCTGGAAACGGGTGAGGATTTTATCTTTCTTTGCCATGGTTATCTGTATTCCTTGATCGCGGAGACGACCGCGCTTATTTCGTCTAGAGTGGTCAGCTCGCTGATGGAGAGGCGGATGGAGCTGAGGGCCCGCTTCTTGTCATGATAGATCGCCATCAGCGGCTTGCTTGGGGTATTGGGAACGCTGCAGGCGCTTTTCTGGGAGACGCAGATCCCTTTGGAGGAGAGATAGCTGACGGTGGCTCCGCCTAGCTTTCCCGATATCGAAATGTTGGTGATATAGGGGTTGCCCGGAAGCGAATTGATGGTGACGCCTTCGATGCTTGACAAGCCTTCCATTAGAGCGGCGTGGAGGACTTTGACTTTTTTCATGTTCTCGTCTTTGCTGTTCATCGCTAATTCCAAAGCCTTTTGCGTGGAGACGATAAGCCCAAGCGGGATGGTGCCGCTGCGGTAAAGCGAAGCGCTTTTGCCGCCGTGGAGAAGCGGCGTGAGGATGACGCTTCTTTTCCTTACTAAGACGCCGGTGCCGATAAGGCCGCCGAATTTATGCGGGGTGAAGCTAACGAGGTCGACGCCGCTTAAATCGACATCGAACTTGCCGATGGCCTGGGTCGCGTCTAGAAAGAAGTGGGCGTTAGGATAATCCTTTAGGACTTCCATGACGGCTTTGTAGTCCTGAATGGTTCCGACTTCGCTTTCGACTAGGGCGAGGCAAACGAGAATCACCTCATCGTTAAGCTTGTCCTTGAGGTCAGCTAAGTCCATCTTGCCGTCAGGCCCGGTCTTGAGTAGCGTGATCTCGGCGCCCCTATCCTTGAGGTAGCTTAAAGAGGCGTTAACCGAGGAGTGCTCGAATTCGCTGCAGAGTATCTTGCTGCCGAATCCGCTATAGGCGTCATAGATGCCCTTGATGGCCGTGTTGTTAGACTCAGTCGCTGAGGAGGTGTAGATGATTTCGTACTCAGACTTATCTAATCCAAGCAGCTCATACATGCGGTCATTGACCCTCTCGTATTCTTCTTTCGCCTGCGCCCCGGCAAGGTGAAGGGAATTGGCGTTTCCGCGATAGGAAAGCTCTGCTTGGCAAAGCGCGTCCAAGACTTCTTTTTTGACGGGATAGTTCGCGGCGTAATCAAGGTAGATCATAAGTGGACGAATTGTACCACTTTCTAATGGCTACTTCCTAAAGGAAGCATCATTAGGGAAAAGCCTTTGCCGACATCGCTGCTAGAAAGGGAGGGAGTAGCGTTATCGCGGATCGACGTTATACCAAAGCCTTGCCCCGTCGTCATACCAGTACTCGCCTGGCTTGTTGAGGGAAAGGTCCGCGGTTTGGGAGGAGCCATCATTGAAGATGATGTTGGTCGCGCCATGGGGGATGGAGACCGAGTAGGTGCCATCGCCATCTTTGCTCATGGCTAATCCCGGCCACTTGCCGCCAGAATAATTGGGTCCATTTTTGATCCAAGCCCAATAATTGACCTTGGACCAGTTGGATTTATTGAGGAAGTGAATCTGTAGCTTGCCTTCTTTCTCGGCGGTGACTTCCGCGCCGGTATCGACCGGAACCTTCGCATCGACTGCCTTGGCGGTCGTAGAGGAGATGGCTGCGCCTTTGCCCGAAAGCACGGCGATGGATTTGGCGCCGATGCTGATTTCATTGCTGCTTTGGCTATAGGAAGAAGAATTGGCGCCGATGCCCTTTGCGAATGCATACCCCTCGGCGTTAGAGAGCTTCACGCGGATATTCTCTTCGGTGGAATTGAAGAAGACGGAGAACTTCTCAAACTCGTTAGAGATTTCATAGGCGCCAAGCGAGGCGACCGGGCTAGCGATGGCTTTGAGATTCTCGCCGGTGGTGAAGACGTCATGGGCGTTGCGGAAGCGAAGGATATCGGCGGTAAGCGAATATAGCGAAGAGCTATCCGCGGCATCTTGGTCGGCGGTTTTTCCAGAGAAGGTGACGTTAACGGTCTTGCCATCTCCATGGAAGCGTTCGAAGTACTTGGTGCCATCGGTGACTTCAGAGGCGAAAGGCATCGGGGTGCGATAGCCCATATCGGCGTAGCCGCTGGGGCAATTTCCTTCTAAGCCAAGCTCCTCGCCATAGTAGAGATATGGGGTGCCTGGGGCAAGCAAATGGGAAGCCAAAGCGAAGCGAAGGTCGGCTTCGGTGTCGATGTTATAAAGCTGGTTGAATCTCCCGATATCGTGATTGGAAAGAGTCGGGGCGCCTAAGGCGCTCCCGCGCTTTGAAAGAATCGCGTTCTTATATTCGACGGTGTTGGCGACGTATTCGCTGGCTTTGCCATAGCGGAGCATATTGAGGAGGTTGCCCTTTTGCTCGAAGTCGAAGGTCTCGATATCGCCGGCATTGAAGTCTCTGGCGCAGCTTGGGGTATCTTCGGATAAGACCTCGCCAATGATATAGGCGTCTTTGTTGATGGCCCTCATCGCCCCTGCGAATTCCTTCCACCAGGCGATGGTCTTGCTATCGTCATGGGATTTCATGCCTTTGGAGTTATAGATCCAAAGCGCGGCATCCAGCCTAAATCCATCCACGCCTAGCTTCAAATATTTGCCGCAGGATTCCTTGATTGCCTCCCTGACTGCGGGAACATCGTAATCAAGGTCTTTCATGTCGCCGCCGAAAGCATCGTCGCCGCTGTACCAGTTAGGATGGGCTTTATACCAGGGGTTGGTGTCTGCGGTGTGGTTAAGGACCATGTCCATGATGATCTTGATGCCCTTTTTGTGGGCGGCATTCACCAAGGCGGGGAGGTCATATTTGACGCCATCGACGCTAACTTCGTATTTGGAGGCGACGAGGGAGTAGTCCACGACGTTATAGCCGTGGTAGCTCTTCATCTCGTTGATGGGGCTAAGCCAGATGCCTTTGATGCCGAGGTTTGAAAGGTAATCGAGGTGATCGATGATGCCTTTGAAGTCGCCGATGCCATCGCCATTGCCGTCGGCAAAGGAATAGACGAGCAGCTGATAGAAGGCGCCGTTATTCGCGCTATCGATAGGCTCATCCGGGGTAGCGGAGCTTTCTTCAGAGAGAGACTGGGCGCTAGAGGAAGAGCTTTCGCTAGAAATGGTTTCGCTAGAGGAGTTGCCACTAAGGCTAGAAAGGTGTTCTGCGGGGACAATTGCCACCCCGCAGGAAGAAAGAAGCGTAGAGGCGGCAAAGACAATCAATGCGGATTTTTTCATGGAAGGTATACTAGCACTTGGACGTGGAAAATCTCGTGAAGATTTCATAAAAAGGTATGATGGACATATGAAAAAGAAGCAAAACATCTCAAATAAGCTGCTATTGGCTTTGACGATATTGTTCTGGGCAATCGCGATCGGCCTCGTTTTCATCCTTATCTTCATCGCGAATATCCTTTCTCCCTATGACTTAGACCTAAACCTGCAGATCGGCATCGCCATGGGCATAGGGCTTCTCGCCCTCTTCTTATTGTTTTTCCCGCTTATCAGATGGGGCGATGATCTTTTCCTTTTGCTCACTGGCAAGGAAATGGAAAGCGAGAAATCCTTAAAAGTGATTACCGTTCCCGCCCCAAAAGAAGGGCTAACCAAGTTAGAGGGATTGGGGTTTACAAAGAAAGACTACGGCTATTCCTTATATACCGCTTCTTCCTTGGGAGAGGTTGAGTTGCTTTTAAAAGAAAGAAACGCCTTTAACCTAAAAGAAGACCTCGAATCCGCAAGAAAAGAGGTCATGGGCATCCATAATGGCTATCAGGTCCTTGGCATCGTTATCCTGAAAATGGCGAGCCTAAAGGAAAGTGATGAGAAACTACTTCTAGACTACGCTAAGGAAGAGATCGAAAAAGAGCAGGTCGCTGAGCTTGCTGATCTCAATTGCCCCTTCTTCCTGCTAGAAAGCGAAGGCAACTATCACCTGGTTAGCTATGGCAAACGAAAAGTCCCCTTATACAGAATGGCATGCCAATTCGTAAAGGGGACTTTAGCGGATTAGATTCTTCCTTCGGCCAAGCCGCGGGCATAGATCTTGCTTAAGATATCGCGATTCTTCTTTGTGAGGGTCGCGTTTTTATATTCAAACGCCTCAAGGGTGGCCTTATATAGGTCATCCTCAGAGAGGTCGCCTTGCAGCTGCTTGATCTCCTTCATCGCGAATTCGATCTCGGCAGGGGCGATATCGGCGAGGTCTCTATCGCCGGCGGTGCGGAAATAGGTGAGGTGCCTATCCGCGGATTCCGCCCAATAGAAGCCATCCCTGTCGATGCATTGGGGCTGGAAGACCCTCATCTTCGCCTTTAGGGCGAGCTCTGCCCTATTGGAGAGGACCTTAAGGTCCATCCTTTCCTTGATGCGGGACTTGATGGTGTTGAAGCTGACGGGTCCTTCGGCAAGCAAGATCTCCTGGATGTCCTCAAGGACTTCTAACGAGAAGCCGGTGCTTGCGGAATAGGAGACGCCGCGAAGCTTCTCAAACGGGACCTTTTCATAGGCGACGCCGCAGAGGTGGATCTCTATGTCTTTTGGCTCAATGACGGGGGAGAGCTTCTCCTCCTCTTTGGCGTAGGGGGCATCGATGGCGGCGAGTATCCTGTTAATCGTGCCTTTCTTATCCTTGAAGTAGCCCGCCGCATAGACGGCGATGGTCTTCCAATGGAGGCGGTTAAGGACGGTAGGCTCCACGTATTGCCTATCGCGAAGGGAGGAGTCGCCCATCTCCCTATCGTCAAGCAAGACGCCTAGAACATAGGAGCCGGAGTTAGGATCGAGGATGGCGAGGTCGACTTTGGAAGAGGACTCGCCGACTTCGTAATCGACTTTATATCCTAGCTTCTCCAGGTCTAAGCCGATGAACTTGGCGACGCCTTTGCCTTGCTTTCTCTTTTCTTCCTCATGATTAAGTTCATTGCCTTGGGCGTAGGAAAGGAAGTGCTTTAGGCAGAGGGCGCCGGCTTTTTCGATATATTCATCCGCGTCGAAGTCGTGGTCGGTGATCGTGGAGATGACATACATCTTCTCCTTAGAGCGGGAGACTGCGACGTTGAGCCTTCTTTCGCCTCCTGGAGAAAGAAGCGGGCCGGCGATGGAGGCTTTGCCGCTAGAGTTCTTCCGGAAGCCGATGGAGAGGATGATGATGTCCCGCTCATCGCCTTGGACGTTTTCTAGGGATTTGACAAACGGGGGCTCTGAGCTGATTTCGGTGGCTTTGGCAACCTTCCTGGCGAGTTCTTTGTTCTTGTCTAGAAGGGTGGACAAGGCATCGTCGACGGCATCTTTCTGCTTCATGTTGAAGACGATGATGCCGACGGATTTATTCTCCGTCTTTGGGTTCATATAGATGGAGGCGAACCTCTTGAGGATAGCCTCTAGCTCAGTCTTGGAGAGTGCGCTATTGGCCTTATTCTCAGGCAGCACCACCTTCTCGAACTCGATGGCCTTATCCTTCGCGTTGGGGGAAGGGAAGGTATGGAGGCCGCCTTCATAGAAGTTCTTGTTGGAGAAATCGATGAGGGATTCATGGCGGGAACGGTAATGGTAGCTTAGGCGAATAGTTGGGAAGTCGATATCGATGCACTCATCAAGCAATGAGGGGGCATCCTGGTAATCTAAGTCATCGCCAGAATAGTCGATCTCGGCGCCGAAATAGTTGCTTGGCGGCATCTGCTGCGGGTCGCCGGCCACGATGAGGGAGTTGCCTCTAGCGATGGGTCCGACGGCTTCGTGGACCGGGATCTGTGAGGCTTCATCAAAGATGACGAGGTCAAATTTCCTTGGCTTTTTGCCAGACTCTTCTGAGACGTTGAGGTATTGGGCTGCCGATAGAGGCGACATCAAGAAGCAGGGGAAATACATCCTGATGAGGTCGTCGTATTTGCTTAGCGCATCGCGGATCGAGATGCCTCTGCCGCCACTAGCGATGATCTTCTTTAGCTGCCCCACGGGGGAGGAAGACTTGTAATCGACCTTGCCCTGGATCAGCTTCTCGGTAAGGCGAGAGGAGACCGTCTCGATGATGAGGTTATCGTAATCGCGGATGAGGGAGCGGTACTTCTCGACGTCCGCATTGAAGGAAGAAGGATTAAAGAAGTTGATGCTAGGATCATTGAAGTAAGCCTTGATGAGGTTTTTTGCAACCGTGTAGTTATAGGAGTTCCTCACCTCTTCGATGCTTAGCTCGCCTAGCTCATACCCGCGCAAGAACGGGGATAAGACTAGTTGCTTAGCCTCCAGGGCTTTCTGGTTGACGAGGCAGATGTCGGGGAGGAGCTGGACGTTTTCTTCCTGGCTTCCGTAATCAAGAAGGGCGGAGATTTCCTCTAGGGCAATCTCGTCTTTGGGGGAGAATAGCTCCTTCTTAAGCTTGTATTTGCTAGAGAATTCCTTTTCGACACTCTTTAGGGCGGAAAGCTTTGGCGCAATCTTTTCTAGCATTGCCTTCACTAGAGAGGGACGTTCGGTTGAAAGCTTGGCGAAATAGAGCTTCGGGCTAGAGGCGTGAGGGAAAAGGGAAAGCTCGTTTAGCTTTTTGGCAAACTCGATGGTGGAGAGGAAAGCGCTATGGATAGAAGCGTAGCTTAGCACATGTTCCCTTAAGGAGAATGGGAGATAGGCCTCAAGCTTAGCGGCGATATCCTTTACTTCCTTATCAAGGGATTGATAGGTCGCGAGTAGGTTAAGGTCGGGGATGAGGTTCTTGCCCTTTTCTTTCTTATCGTCAAGAAGATATGGGGCAATCGCGTCCTTCGCCTTCTTCTTTGCGACGAGGCGGGCAAAGATATTGGGGCTAGATTCAATCGCGAACTTTAGCCCTTCTATGTCAAAGCCTTCCGGGATCTTCTCGAAGTCGAGGTGGGCGCCATAGGAATTAAGAAGCTCGGCGAGCTCTTGGACGGTCGCGAAATCCTCTTCTAGGCTTATGGGGATAGAAAGGTAGCTATCGATCTTCTCTAGATATAGGTCTTCGCTGATGGCCTTCTGCGAGAGCTCTAGGAACAAGGAGATGGCTTCCTGGCAGTTAGGCAAGCCTAATCCAGAGGACTTCTCTAGCTCTAGATAGGAAGAAAGGAAGGCGTCTAGGGCCGATTTGTAGGCGATGAAGTCGGCTTTGGCCGCATCGATGTTGGAGAAGTTGAAATAATCGATTCCCAGCATCTTAAACGGGCTATCCGCGTAGCCGGGGATCGAGGATTCAAATTCCTCTAGGTCCTTAAAGAAACTAAGGGACTTCCTATAGTCTTCTTTCGATAGGCCAAGGATATAGCCCTCAGGAGTCTCGACAAACTGCACGTGCCCCTCGTTTTGCATATCGAGCAATATCGCGTCATAGAAGCTTAGGCAATAATCATCGGCCTTATGCATCGCGTCGAGGGTTCTTTGAATCGATGCCTTCTTTTCTTGCAGCTCGTTGATGGTCTTGGCGAAGTCTTCGTTTTCTTTGCTCGGCCCTAGCTTCATCGATTCGCCTAGGCTTGCAAAGAAATCGGCCTTATTGGCTTTGGAGGAATGCAACTCTAGCGCGAATCTGCCGAGAGAAATCTTGTTCAAGCGTTCGGCGACGACGTCGAGGGCCGCCTTCTTCTCCGCGACGAAAAGCACGGTTTTGCCATGATAGAAGGCATTGACGATCATGTTGACGATGGTCTGGCTCTTTCCGGTTCCTGGAGGCCCGTCGAGGATAAAGGATTTGCCCTCACCCGCGGCCAGGATGGCTTTTAGCTGGGTGGAATCGTAAGGAAGAGGCGCGGCGAAGTCGCGGTAATTCTCTAGCTCATCGATGTTCTCAACGTCTTTTAAAGGGTCGTCGTTGATGAGGGAGCGCCCAGCGAGAATCGAGGCTACGACCTTGTTCTTCTTCAGCTCCTCCTTACGCTTCCTCATATCCATCCACATGATGTAATGGGAGAAGGTTAGGTTAGCGACGAAGAAGGTGGATTCATCGAGCTGGATGTCTTCTTCGCAGGAGGATTTGAAGGTGTGGACGATGTCGAGGTAGGCATCGCTAGATGAGACGTTATACAAAGAGGAGACGTCGAAGTCAGGATGCTCAAGCTTGTAATACTCGAAGAAGGTCTTGTTGAGCATGACCTCGTCATAGTCGTATTTAAGGGTGTAGGTGCTTGCCCCCATCTTGTCTTTGGTAATGGAGATAGGCAAGACCATGAACGGCGCGCAGCCCTTGATGGGGGTGCTGCCGCTGCCTTTGCGGTTGAAGGTTAGGACGCCCATGCATAGATATAGGGTGCTGGCGCCAGTCTCTTCGATGGCGCTTTGGCTCTTCTTCAAGATGCCGCGGAACGACCTTTCGTAGCCGAAGGCGTAGGCTTTGTCTTTATCCGCGGCCTCAGGCAAGGAAGAGAGGTCGCAGCGGTGGATTGCATCCGACTGCTCCTTGGCGGAACCTTCTCGCTTCATCTCCACGAAGGAGATCTTGATGGGCTTATCTTCGGCAAGGAGATCGGGAAGGTCTTCTTTGACGAGCTTCACGAAGTTAACGGGGGAGAATGGGAAAACGACGAGGGGATTCTTCTCGGTGAGGTCCAGCAGCTTATTCTCCCAGAAGGTGAACCTATCCTTGCTCTGCTCCTTTGCCACATTGATGTATTTGTGGTTAAGGATTGGGGAAAGATCGTCTCGAGAGAGCAATTCGCGGCGATCAGAGTCGCTGATGCCCTGCTCGCTGCCATAGGTTGGAAGCGGGGTGAAGATTCCCTGATGCGCGGAATAGACGTCGATTGCCATGAAGAAGCGGCCCTGGTACATCCTGGTCCTTTCGATGGCATCGGCGGCGGCCTGCACGAATCCGATGCCAGCGAAAGAGGCGAAATCGACGGCGTCGAAAACGACGATATCCTGCTTGCCGGATACGCGGTTATTGAAGGCGCCGACTTTGCCAAGGCTCGCGTTTTCAAAATGGGAGTTCTCGTTGAGGAAGACGCCGACGAAGGCGTGGTCATCGGTGATGATGAGGATCGGGTGGAATCCGATTTCCTCCAATGCGGCGCAAGCGAGGATGGAAAGATCAAGGCAAGTGCCCTTCTTATCCAATAGGACCTGCTTTGGGAGGCGGATCCTGCTCCATCTGGAGCTGGTCGCGGCGGGATTTTGATAAGCGATTCCCTGCTTTGCCAAAGCAAGGTAGATGGCCTCGATCTCGGAGAGGGTATCCTCTAAGTCTTTGTTTTGATAGGCGACGAATGGCCTATTTCCGTTTTCTTCCCTGGCGAACAGGGTGAATTTTTCAACCTCTTCTTCTAATGGGGTAACGAATTTGGCATAGAGCCGGTAGTCGCGGTCGATGACTTTATTGGGCTGGCCAAGCGGCAAGAGATTGAATTTGGTCTCGGCGGAATTTAGCAGCACCCCATTGCTGGAGACGAGGTCGGCTTTGATGGCGCAGGGCAAAGATTCATCAAGTTTATAGAGGGCATCCTGATCGACTTCGATGAAGGGCATGCGAAGATTCATCTCTTCGCCTTTGTCTATACAGGGAATGAAGAGATCGTTGGCCTTTAGGATGCCGGTAGCAAAGCTAAAGTGAATAGTTAGGCTGCGGATAGGCTTAGCGGAAGTGTTCTTAAGGGTTAGCTTCTTCACGAAGGAATAACCGGTGTTTTCGGCCTTGTCTTTGATCTTGCTTTGGCAATCGACCTGATAGGTGACGTAGCTAAAGGAATCATCGATCACAAAGGTGAGCTTAAGGTCTTCGGGGGAGACTTCGGGGATGGGGTCAGCCTCGGGTTCTGTGGGTGCATATTCCTCATCTTTCTTCTCTTCGATGATCGGCTCGACCTCGATGATGTTGGAGTTGGCCTCTTCTGCAAGGCTTTGCTCGTCCTCGACTTCGGCGATTGCGAATTCAGAGATGCGGGCAAGCTGTTTGTCGGCTTTGGTCTTCATGCTCTCGGGAAGTTCGATGTGGCCGACTCTGGAAGTGACTTGCTTCAAGGAGGAATAAGGCTTTGGCAAGCAAGATTGCGGCAAGAAAGCAACGCGCAAGACGAGCATGTCTTCCTGCCGGTCTTCCACGCGGACGACGTCTCCGGAAAGCAAAGACTCATCCGCGCATCTATATAGGGATTCGCCCACTCCTTCGAGGGGCGTTAAACTTAGGACAAAATAGACGGGGATAGTGGTATTCATGTGCGTTAAGAATAACGCGCAAAAAAGTCTAATAATAGACTTGAAATTTACTTTTTTGACAATTGTCCTATTTTGTTAAAATTTCAGCGGCATCTTCTGGACTTTCACCATTGAGGTAAGCGGCCTCTAATGTGGCTCTTCTCTCATAGGCTTTCTCTTCCATTTCGTCATAGTCTCCGCCATAGAGGGAGGAGGCCATATCAATGACGGCGAGGAAATAGGAATTGAAGCTGCGGAATCTCATGAGCTAAAGTCTAGCCATGGCGAAATTCTTTTCAATAACTCTCGTTTCTTTTCTTTTTATCGGACTTATACTATGAGTGATGTTTTTATTAGGAGATAGCTATGAGCAGCGCATCTGACTACACCCTTTTTGGCGTTGATTTCGGCTCGAATGCCGGGCAACGGGAATTGATTAGGCAAATCAACGAGGACTGCAACCGCAAGCCTGTGGTCTTCTGCAATGGCGCCGCTGGCACGGGAAAGACCTTCGCTGCGCTAGCCGCTGGGCTCTCCCTTGTCCGTGGCAAAGGCGCTAAGAAGAAATATAAAACCTTATATTACGTACGTGAGCCTGTTGAGGTTGGCCATCGCCTTGGCTACTTAAAGGGCACGGAAGAAGATAAACTCGCCCCTTACCTCGGCCCATTGCTAGATAACTACAATCACCTCATGAACAAAGCCAGGAAGGATGGCATCATTCCTGATACCGTCAAGCAGCCTAGGAGGGTGAAACGTGGCCTCGATGATGAGGACATGTTGCCAAAGGCCTATCAGAAGCTCCCTTCTGATATCGTTCCACTTGCTCCTGAATTCATGCGAGGACGCAGCTTTGAAGATTGCGTCATCATCGTGGATGAGGCGCAGAACATGACCATCGATGAGCTTCAGACGATGGTTACCCGAATCGGTGCCTTTACCAAGATGATCATCATTGGCTCACCTAACCAGATCGATATTCCTGGAGCGACGGTTGATGACAACGCCTTCCTCACTGCGTATAAAATTCTTCAGCCAACCGGATTGGTCGGTTATGTGGAATTGGACGAGCCGATGCGTTCTGGTTTCTGCGCCGAATTCGATGCCAAGTTCGTGGAATACAAACGACAATTGGCGCTTAAGAAAGCGGCGGAAAAAGAAGCTAGGAAACAACTGGAAGAGGCATAGAGAATCAAGACTGACTTAGGAAACTTAGCCAGTCTTTTTTTTGCGCTTTCTCGCTTGCCTGCTTAAGGGAATTTGCAATAGATCTGCAATAGAAAAACAGAGAGAAACGCTGAATGGAAGGCTGATGGAAAAATTACTTTAATCTTATCGAGATCTACTAGCTGCGTTTGCTGAAAGAAATAATGTCAGAAAACAGTGTTAAGAAGCTTTTAATTAATGAGAAATTAAGAAAACATTTCAGCTTTTAAAATTGTTAATAGAAAAGTCAAAATTCTTTGCCACAATTCTTAACCCCTTTGTTAAGCGAAAGAATAAAGGGGTTTTTGTTTTACTTGGGTGATCTAGCGCCGAATTGTTACCTTGACCGTTTTCACATAAAAAGGAGCGGCGAGAAAACGCTCATATTGGGGCCGGCTAAATAAAAAGAAAGCTAAGAGATAGAGATTTTGAAAAAAAGGCAAAACATAAAAATAGCGAAAGAATGTATCAATATGAAAATAATAGTGATAATATTAACTTAGCGAAAGAAAGTATCAAAAAAAGATACATACATGAGCAAAGATGATATTAAAAAGCAAAGACTTAGAAAAAAGGTATAAAACGTACTCAAATATCCGAACCAAGGTTGGAAGAGAGGTTGAAAAAGGGGTTTTAATCCCTCTTAAAAAAGGAATCTACACCGATGATCCCATGGCCGAACCTTTTGTTTTTGCTAATGAAATCTGCTCGCCTTCCTATGTTTCTTTTGAGAGCGCCCTAGCTCTTCATGGCTTGATTCCAAAGAAAAGTGGCAAAGTCTTCTCCGCTACAAAATCAAAATCTCATACTAAGGAATTCGTCAATCAATTCGGTAAATTCTTTTACCAAGATGTTCCGGCGAAAGTCTATGCTAAAGCAAATGCCTATTACGATGCTGGAACCTATGTTGTTTTAGTTGCTAGCAAAGAGAAAGCCATTTGCGATTGTCTATACAGAGGCGAGGTTATTCTTTCTATTCGCGAACTTAAAAAATACCTTTTTCAAACCCTAGGAATCATCGAAGAGGAATTTTGGAAACTAAATCTTCAGCAAATGCTTTCTCTTTGTCCATATTACAGATCGAGATCGCTGAATACGCTCCAGAAGTTTATTGAGAAAAAACTAGGCATCGCCCATAAGGGTAAGAAGAAAAAGAAGAAATCTATCTCCAAGGCCGATGACGCTTGGGAAGCACTGGCTAAGTTCCGTAATAAGTATGGCGAATAAAAAAGCTGAAAAATTGGAGCATGGCATTTGACCATGCTCTTTTCGCATAAGCACAAGAGGCTTCTGACGGTTTGTCTCATCGCATTTAGATTGAAAGCCAAACATTGCTGTTCGTAGAAAGCATGCTCGTCCCAAAAGTTGCGAGCTGAATCCTCTCGAGGTGGCCTTATGCGCTTCATTGGACCTACTTGGGATGATAAGCGGGAATATTTTCCATTGTGGATAGGCCCATCCATCTTTGGGTTGCTTATCCCCACATCAGGCTTGTGGATAAAAAACTAGTGCGAAAAACGTTGTTGATAAGTATGTGGAAAAGTCAATGATAATCACTTCCTGATATACTTTAGTTTCCAGCATTTGATTCTGATACTATGTGATATAAATTGACGATTTTTATTTTTTGATTTGGCTGGTTTATTTTCTTGCTGATTTTTACTCTGGTGATGGGATTTCTCCATCTATGATTCGTCTAGTTAAAACTCTTGAGACTGATTTTGACTTTCCGAAATGTCAATCCCTCTACGAAGAAGCGTTTCCGAAAAATGAGAGATGGGCCGATACGCCTATTAAAAATGAAAAACTCTATAGTGCACGTGAGGGATAAAAGAGTCAGTCTTTATCGATGTTTTCTTGATCTTTCCAGTCACGATAGCGCAATTTAGTGCGCTTTTTCACCGCCAATTCGATGAATGCCTGAGCCTTCTCGAACGCACTTCCGTATGTGTTCCAGTAGAAACAGAAAAGATTGAGCCATCCCTGGAGCTCTTCCCTTGAGAAGCCGTTGTGCGCCCCGATGAATCCCGCCAGATAACGATGGACCTCATTGACCGGTTCCATGGGATTTTTATCATCCGAGATTCCTTTTGTCTCCGTTGTCGTGTGAATCTCTTCTTTAAGGCCAAGGCTTTCAACCAATGCCCTGTGCGAATTGTCCCCGTCATGGACGACCATCGATCCGCGAGCGATGACGCCGCCATATGCCCTCAGCGCCTTGGCGGAGCTTGGCTTTCCCACGCCGCAAAGATACAGCACGCATCGCTTTCCATCCGTCGCCGAGCATACGCAGAACTGATTTCTCGACAGTCCCCGGAGCAGCCTGCCGTTTTTGGTGGCGGATCCCGAATTCCATCTGGGGAAGTATGTCTCGTCGATCCACACCTTTCCGGAAAAGGCTATGCCTGACTGAATGTCGTCGACCACAAGAAAGACCTTGGAAAGCCAGTAAAGCCCCGTAGTTACCGCATTTCTATTGTCAAAGGCGGTTGTTCTGACGGAGTGGAACTGGAAAAGGTGCACAAGGAACTCTATCCATTCCGAGAACGGAATCTTCCTCGAGTCGAAGATGGTTCC